>NZ_JAEKNT010000528.1 GCF_016406725.1 Sphaerochaeta sp. S2
TCTGAAAACCGTTACCATCTCTGATTTGAAAAGATTCCAAGCATTTCTCCTGAAGAATAGAACGTTCCTTTCTCCGTGGGAGCCGCTTCGCGATGATTTTTACTACAGCGAAGAGGCAATCCTCCAGAGGATTGAGCAGGAAATCCTCCTCGACTCCCAAGAGAAACAACTAAGTCTCTATCTCACAAGAAAGGGAGAAGAGAAAATCATTGGGAATGTCACCTTGTCAAACATTGTACGTGGACCATTCCAGTCATGCTTTCTTGGTTATAAATTGGACAAAGAAGCCACCGGCCTCGGATACATGAGTGAAGCAGTTGCGAAAGTAGTAGAAATTGTCTTCAACGACCTCCACCTTCATCGCATTGAAGCGAACATTATGCCCAGGGATAAGAGGTCAATCCAGGTTGTGAAGAAGAGAGGATTCTTCTATGAGGGAGTAAGCAAGAACTACCTAAAGATCAATGGGAATTGGGAAGATCATGCCCACTATGTGTTGTTGAATGAGGGATTGGAATAGTACAAGAAAGACCCCTTTTGGAAAGCACCAGATATACTTCTACGGTACTAGTTGTAAAGGATCTCCTTTGCAGAACAAGCAAACGTTATACTTCTTGAATTCCCATTCATGCATATAAGGGGCTTTCATCATTGCCTCGTGTTTCAACTTGCGCGAACAGATAAATATGTGTATAGTGATAGTTGTTTAATATATGTGTCCCAAAAATAAGTAATTCTGTCCATAGATAATTATGAAGAGTTCTGTAAGAGCAGGAATAAATACAATGAAAAAGAAGAATGTAATCAACTTGATAAAGTATTATACCGAAAGAAATGATGGAGCTTTCCGTGATGAAGCATATGAGATAGCTGTAGATTTCAACAGGAACAACGATAGTGAACTTGGTGACTATATCATGGCATTATTATCTGACAAGAATACATTTATACCACAAGTGCTGAATGGGAAATTGGACTATCTTAGAAAGCTTGAATGTCCACCTACTACGCTACCACTCCCAGAATGCATCAAGGATGAACTGATGGGTATTGTCAATGCTGTCAGCTATGGCGCAGGGGTTAATAAGTTTTTGTTTCAAGGAGCCCCAGGAACCGGGAAAACAGAAAGTGCAAAGCAGCTCGCCCGAATTCTAAACCGACAACTCTTTGTAGTAGATTTTGATTTGCTCGTAGACAGCAAGATGGGACAAACTTCGAAAAATATCTCAGAGCTGTTTGCTGAAATTAATAATGTTCCCTATCCAGAACAAATCATTATCCTCTTCGATGAACTGGATTCAATTGCTCTTGATAGAACCAGTATACGTGATTTACGAGAGATGGGCAGGGCTACATCCGCTGTGTTGAAAGGACTTGATAACCTCAGTAATCGAATCGTATTGCTGGCAACGACAAATTTGTATGAATCATTTGACAAGGCTCTCATTCGTAGATTTGACAAAGTAATTGATTTTGCTCGTTACACAAATGCGGACCTAAGGGAAATCGCAGAGACTATTCTTGAGGATCTCTTACAGCAATTCAGGTTTAAAGGAAGAAATGTCCGACTGTTTAGGAAAATCATTGCACTGATGGATCCTCTTCCCTATCCCGGTGAATTAAAGAATCTCATTAAAACTGCCATAGCATTCAGCAATCCCCATGAGGATTTCGACTATCTTACACGATTATTCAAACAGGTAAAACCAGGATTTGCAGGAGATTATAAAGAGCTCAAAATGATGGGGTTCTCTGTACGTGATATAGAAATCCTTACCAAAGTATCGAAGAGCCAAGTATCACGAGAACTGCTGGGAGTAACACAATGAACAAAATTCTGGAACTAAAAGGAACATTCAATCACGCTCCCAATCCTAGCCGTCCAGGACCTACTGCGCTCCCTGCAAGAAGTAGCGTTACCGTCTCAGATATATACAGACTGACTCAGTCTCTTGAAAAGGTGCACCGCTACTGGAAAGAAATTCACAGTCCGTTCAAGCCACTTGTCTCTATCTACTATAAAGATATCGTAGCAAAAAGTAATAGGATGGGCAAAATTCTTACCAATGGATCGGAATCACCCAACAGGACTATTGTAGGTGCCAAATTTACCGAATCCATTCCTCCCAAACACATTATTACACATTGTGTGAATATTCATGCCATTGAGCAGGGTTTGGGGAAACTTCTGAAAGTTTCCCAATTACTAGCAGAGGAATTCAACAACACAATCACGGCTGAAGAGATAAATATCCTGAACAATAACGAACAAAAGCTCAAGAGAAAACTTTCAAGGGAGGAGTTTTCCTGGAAAACCCAGAAAGAACGTGCAATAACTGCACAGGGCTTGAGTAAATCCGCTTTTTGTCAGATTTTAAAAGATGCTTGGTACCTTGATTCCTTTAACGTTGAAGAACGAAATATTCCCATTTCGGGGAGTCAAATTATCACGCTTTACGATACCGGTATAAATCGGGAAGAAATTCTTAAGAATCTTGGATTACAACAAGAACCCATCAGAATCCTGGATGATCTTACCTGGATGGTAACTCCTGAACAGTACCATAAGATTATCAGCAAAGCCCCCTATCTTGTTGCCATGGCAGTCTCCGATTTTGGAAGAATTGATGCACGTTCTCTTGATGGAATAAAGAGCCTTTCATCAGAATTTTCTATCCCTGAACCTACAAATGAACCAGTAATTGGCGTCATCGACACGCTCTTCGACCAATCATCATATTTCTCTTCATGGGTGGAGTATCACTGTATGATATCTCCTGATCTTATTGAAGATGAAGATTACGCGCACGGAACAGCTGTCTCATCCATCCTTGTAGATGGACCTACTCTCAATGAGCATCTTGATGATGGATGTGGACGTTTTCGTGTGCGTCATTTTGGCGTTGCCAAGCATACACGAAACAGTTCTGCCTATCTGATGAAAGTAATACGTTCTATCGTAGAAACGAACAGAGATATTAAGGTATGGAACATATCCCTCGGATCACCTTTGGAAACCGACCAGAACTTTATCTCTCCTGAGGCAGCACTCCTTGATGAGCTCCAATTCTTGTATGACATCATTTTTGTAGTAGCAGGCACAAATAATAGAAATCGTCATATAGATCGTCCAAGAATTGGTTCTCCCGCCGATTCAGTCAACTCGGTTGTGGTAAATGCAGTGACTCTGGCAGGGGATCCTGTGGAATATGCACGCAAGGGACCTGCATTACATTTTTTCAACAAACCAGATGTCGCTGTATTTGGTGGAGACAGCCAAGATGGCATGATCGTCTACTCAAACCGTGGAAGGATGAAGGAACGGGGTACTTCATTTGCAGCTCCTTGGATCACCCGCAAACTGGCCTATCTCATACATGTAATGGGATTCCCAAGAGAGATTGCCAAAGCATTACTACTCGATTCTGCCGCAGGCTGGAAGATCGATTCAAACAACCAGAATTTGATCGGCTTCGGAGTTGTCCCAACCAAGATACAGGATATTTTGACATCTCCAAATGAAGAAATACGCTTTGTAGTACACGGGGTGGTGGAAGCATATGAAACCTATGCGTACACCATTCCCGTTCCATTAAGCAAAGACCAGTTCCCCTATATTGCGAAAGCCACACTCTGTTATTTTCCAAAATGTTCCCGTTCGCAAGGAGTTGACTATACCGATACAGAAATGGACATTCATCTGGGAAGGATGAACAAATTTGGCAAGATCAAGGCAATAAACAATAATGCTCAGGGAGACGACGAAGCCCATTGTCTATTTGAAAAGGAAGTACGGCGGGATTACCGGAAATGGGATCCTGTGAAACATATTCATGAAGAAAAGAAGGCCCGAAACCGTCCCAGAATACGACTTAGCGAATCGTCACCCAATTGGGGTATCAATATCAAGACCAAGGAACGTTTGGAAACCAAGTCAGGCAAAGGCCTACATTTCGGTGTGGTAATCACACTACATGAAATCACGGGAGTAAACCGAATTGCTGAATTCATGCAGCTTTGTCGTGCAAACAACTGGTTTGTCAATGAAGTTGATATCCATGCCAGGATTGAAATTCATGAGAAAGCTGAAGCAGAAGTGGAATTTGATCAAGACTAAAAGTATGAAGATACACTCTTACACAGTTCAACCCCTGCACCAGAACAGGGAACAAGGTCCAGATACTCCTGGAGTGTCCCCTCCCGTAAACCAGTTTCAATGATACTCCTGCCCAAAGGATCCAACGCTGGGGTGAGGAAATTCTTAAGCTCTTTCTTGAAGAAAAAGCTTGTGCTGTGGGGAAATAGTGCTGCTGAAATTAAAACGTTCGTGTCAATAAGAACTCTCATTCAATATTCTCAGAGCGGAGGCTTCTTACAAGTTCCCTCACATCCTCATCATCTTCCAAGCCTGCCTTCTGTGATTCACCTGCCATCTTATTTTGTAGAATCTCCATTGCATAGAGGGCTGAGTTAATAATCCTCACATTACCTCCATCCACTAGAAAAGTCACACGATCCCCGGCTCCGATGCCCAAAACTGTCCTAACGTCCTTGGGGATGGTCACCTGACCTTTGGCCATCACTTTTGCATTGTCAATAAATTGCTGTGCCATCTTATCCTCCAAAGTAGGGAATTCCCTATTTTTAATATACCATGGGCGTCTCATATTGATAATTCCTCTTTTCAGAAGTATGCGGCATATGAAGACCAAGAAATCTCCAATCTTGCTGACTATTGCTGATCCTCTGGCTCCGTCTCTCTTGGGGCTACACGCTCCATAGAGAGATTTGCATAGGCGAATATTGCTACCACAATGGGAGTCAGCCAGCAGAATATTGCATAGGGAGCATATGCACCTGCTGATACACCCAAGGCTGAGTACACAAAGACAGCACTGCAGCCTAGAAAGCAAATAATCTAACGCACTCAATCCTCGGCTCTATCCTTGGCTCTATCCTTTCGATAGTCCGCCAAGTAAATCCACACATTGGGAATGTAATGGAAGATTTGACACAATTCCAATTTTTTCAGAAAGAAAGGGAGTTACAGATTCTCCTTCGAAAGAAGTCACCTTCCCCCCTGCTTCTTCAACAAGCAAGATCCCAGCAGCAACATCCCATGGTTTGACATTGAACGGAATGTAAGCATCCTGTTGACCATCAGCCACCTGACAAAACCCCATAACAGAGCATCCATAGGAGCGAACCTGACCAACTACTTCCAACAATCCTTGGGCATGATTACGATACTGATTGCGATAAGATAATGCACCAAAATCGATATCCACGCGAGCTTCTTGCAGGCTTTCAATTTGGGAAACCTGCATCCTCTTTCCATTTCGGAACGCCCCACTACCATATTGAGAAAGAAACAAATCTTGTGAGACAGGAAATAATACCCCCCCAGCAACAGCATTTCCATCAACCAAGAACCCGATACTTACACCGAATTCAGGAAACAATCCTCGAAGAAAGTTTTGTGTCCCGTCGATGGGGTCGATCATCCAGCATCTTGATGGAGGCGAACCTTTGAAGGAGTCCAATCCCGATTCCTCGGCGATAAGAATATCAGATGGATAAGCTGCAGATAGGTGTTCGACTATGCGGCGTTGCACAGCTATATCCACCTCTGTAAGAAAATCAGTCGGACTTGCCTTGGTAGATACAGTGAGCGTATCCCGCTGACTGTATCGATCTACCACATACTCAGAAATATCGTGCAACACTGCTTCAATACGTGCTATCTCATCCATCAAACACCTTCCCTGTTCATACCCGCAATCCATTTTGGTCAAAAATATGAATTGAATCTAAGTTGATACCCATACAGATAGCTTCCCCGTTCTCAAAGGATATTGTTGGAGGAGTCACCACATAGAACTGCTCATCATCTACCACCACGCTCACAATCTGTTCAGGTCCAGTAGGCAATACTGCCTTTACCCTGCCTTTGATGCATGTCTGGTCTTTCTTCATCTGCTTTTCTGTAGCAGGAGAATAAAGGGTTACCGTTTCAGGCCTAAACCCAACTTTACAGATTCTTTGGTCATGTTCCTGCAGGGAACGATATGATGCAACTGTTTTTCTGAAAGATTGTTTCCACGGTTGCTCCTCGGAAATAGCAAAATTCACCATATTCATGGGTGGGCTACCCACAAACGTAGCCACGAATTCAGTCGCAGGCTTAAGATAGATGGTCATAGGATCTGCATATTGCTCTAGTTTCCCTTCATTCATGACTGCAACATGCGTTGCAAGACTCATTGCCTCCAATTGGTCATGGGTGACAAACACGATTGTACTCCCGAGCCTTTCATGTAAGGACTTCAGCTCTGAACGCATTTCTAAACGGAGGGCTGCATCCAGATTTGACAAGGGTTCATCTAGCAAAAGTATATTGGGTTGTACAGCAAGCATTCTCGCCAAGGCAACCCTCTGCTGCTGACCTCCACTGAGTTCAGCGGGGTATCGCTTGCAATATACACTCATCCTAAGCAGATCAAGTGACTCAGCAATAATACGTTCTCGCTCCTCTTTTGACACCTTTTTCATTTTCAGCCCAAATTCCACATTTTCTTGCACAGTCATATGCGGCCACAATGCATAACTTTGAAATACCAATCCAAGGCTCCTATGTTCAGGACGTACAAAAATTGTTTGCTTAGGAGAATCAAAGACTTCCCCCCCGATGGAGATAATTCCATCATTGGCGCGTTCCAATCCCGAAATCATCCTCAGTGTGGTTGTCTTACCACACCCAGAAGGACCTAAAAGGCACACAAAACTTCCCTGTTCAAAATCCAATGACAAATCATCAACCGCAATTACATCATTCCCATACTTCTTAACAACATGCTCTAGTTTTATATCAATCATGGTTCTTCCTTTTTATATATCAGGTAATCAACCGCCAATACCTTCTGCCAGGTTGGTCTTGGTCAGTCGTTGAGAAATAGCTGTCAACAAGAATGTTATGAAGGCTATGAGGAGAATTACACCATTGGACATTTGTAATAACGCATTATCTGTGTATCGAATTGACAAGGTAGTAAGCACCTCTAACCCAGGAACAGCAAGCATGATTACCAGACTCAACTCCTTCATGCCTTGTATGAATGCCAAGAGAATCCCGCTGAATAGTGAACGTTTCTGTATAGGTATAACAATTCTAAACATCCTAGTAAGCCATCCAGCTCCTAAAATCATCGCAGCTTCTTCCGGCTCAGACCCCATCTGAGCCATGCTGCTTATACTTGAACGTGTGGTAAGAGGCAGATACATCACACTCATTGCCAGTATCATCAACAGAAGCGTACCATAGAGTGCTGGGATGGGTCCCCTACCAGTAGCAAAGAGGACCAAGTATGCTGCACCAAATCCTATACCAGGTACCAGATAAGGCAAGAACGAAAGGTGCCTTAGATACTTGCTCAATTTATACTGTTGCAGGCGAACTACTGCATACCCAACAAGTGTTCCCAACGTGCCACATATCAAAGCGCCAATTCCGGCTACTTTGACACTTGTCCAAGCTACTGACAACAGTTGTGGGTCACGCAACAACCCTGGGACGGCTTCTCTGACCCGGGTCTCCTCTGCAAACCAGAACTGCAGGGTGAAGTTGTCTTTTACAAACCACCCAGGTGTGACCATCAAGGTTGAAAGAGCAAGAATACCCAATGGAAGCACAATGACAGTGAACAAGAAAAATCCTACCAAGAAATTCAACGGTATTTGAAAAGAACCAAGAGTGAATGGACGAGACATCTGGCCCTTTCCTCCCATGGTCACGTACCGCTTGTACTCCCTCAGTATATAGACATCTGTGGCAACTAATAATGCCCCGATTAGCAACATAGCCACTGCCGTTACCGCCATTACCCCCGGTTCTCCCGACTGGTAAGTGAAGTACAATGATGTGGACAAGGTATTGAATCGGACTGGCCGTCCCAAGGTATAGGGGGTACCGAAGGTGCCCACTGAACGTGCAAAAGTCAGTAGTATTGAAGACATAATTGCTGGTTTCATGACCGGAAGCAAAATATGGACAGCCGTTTGAAGCTTATTTGCCCCAACAATCTGAGCTGATTCTTCCATCTGGCTGTCAATTCGCTGAAAGGCATTCCCAAACATGAGGAAAGCCAAGGGAAAATAATGCATCGACAAACAAATGATGATTGGAATCGGACCATATGCCAAGGCATCAGGTATGGTGAATCCCATCACTTCCAAAATACCAGGAGCACCTGCCTGTTTCCTATTCTTAAAGAGTGTTATCCATGCTGCAGCATAGCTCCAAGAAGGGAGCATGAAAGGAACAACAGCAAGAGTTGCAAATATCCTTTTAAAATGAATATCCGTGCGGGTAATAATCCATGCAAGCAAATACCCTATGATTGTAGCAAAAAAGGTGATAAAAACAGCAATCAGTAATGTATTTATCAATGGGTTGAGAAACAGTACACTTGCAACCTTCGATACCAAGGCACGCTCAAAATAGCGCAACGTGAAGGATCCTACTTCTTCTTGAAAATATCCTGCGTCAATGGAATGGACCTGTACAGACTCGGTAATCAACATGAGAACCGGAATTGCAATCAGGTAGGTCAATATCAATGCTAAAACAATACCAAGCACTATAGTGGGGTTGAAAAGCCCTTTTCTTTGTTTTCGGATAAACTGCTGTATTCTGATGCCACCTAAGGTATCATCAGGCTCTCGTTTGTGCATAATCACTGTCTTCTCCCTAGAAAATCACAGACCAAATCTGGGCGCATGTATGTAGTCTGCATACGCCCAGCGTACAATTGAGTTTGTATTGTTACTACTGTTTCTGTGACATTAGCCACATATCAACAAGATCGCGCCGAACCTCTGCAGATTGCATTGGATCGAACATCAATAATACATCCAACCACTCGCTCCAAGAGGACGTGAATGGATTATCTTTACTTGCAGAAATTGTCTGATTAGGAGAAAATCCACCAACCACAGTGGTCCAGGGGAAACTACCTTCCTCGGTGAGGAGGAATCTTGCCCAGAGTCTTGCTGCATTCGGATGAGGAGCATTGGTTGGAATGACCATATAGGTGGGCATGGCAAAGCCAACAGCTGGAATGATACGAGGATCAACACCAAGATGTAGATTCTGCTCTTTTGCATCTCTATGACGAGTGAGTGTATGAATCCCTATTGGGGGCTCAGTTTGTCCAGGAGATCCTATCGCCTTTGCAACCTCTGTGTCATGCTCAACAGCAATTGGATTGTTGGCAAACAACCGTGCAACCCACTCCCATCCAGCATTTTCATAGGCAGTCTCAAGCTTTTCTCCATAGCGCTTCTGATAGGCATCAGCAAACTCATCACCATGGTCGATAACTGCGGCAAAGAAGTGCCACATGTATGGCTGAATCTGTGGGTCACATGTGACAAATTTACCATTCCAGGTATCCTCAGTCAGCTCCCAAAGATTCTTAATCGGTGACTCTGAGTAAATATCTGAGTTATAACCTATGATGCATGGCTGCCAGTAGACAACCTGAGGATATTCTTCCTTATCATCGATGTATTGAGCGAGATCAGGGGGAGTCCATGAGACAACCATACCTTTGGGAATAAACTCGGAAAGAATGATGGCTCCATCATCCATTCCCAGGATATCAACCTGTACATTGTCTGCCTGGTACTCTCTTCTCAATCGCTCGATGTTCTCTGAATCGTCAAATCGGGGACTTGCCACAGTCTTGATGCCATATTTTGCTTCAAAAACTTCGGCTGCCTGTGGTGCCCGACCTGACTGCCACCGTGCTACAAGAGATCCTTCTGCTTGAGCGGCAGCCACCAATTTGTCATAATCATACCCCTCTACAGTCCAGAAGTCCTCCTCTTCAAACTGCGGAGTCTGTGCTTGTTCCTTTGTTCCTGCTGCGGTGAGAGGAAGGAGAAGGAGCAATCCAATTGTGAACATGATAAGACCTGAATACAAAACCTTTCTTTTCATAAGTGCCTCCTAATGTTTATTGCAGTATCACATCTATTTGTTATTTCGTCAAATACATTTTGTATTTTTATATTGAACTATATTTAAGCAACACGTATACTGTCACTAGTAGCAAATATGCAAAGCGAGAGAGCAACAACCTGATGAACAGAGAAACCGGAAATCGTATACTGGAAAAAAGCAAGGATATTCCCTTATATAAGCAGTTGAAAGCTGCATTGATGGTATGGATACAAGAAAGTGAAAATGGCACATCCTTGCCCACTGAAGAAGAGCTCTGCCTACAGTTTGGGGTGAGCAGGCAAACTGTACGTAATGCTGTCCTTGAATTGGTTGATGATGGAGTTGTTACACGTCGCCCAGGGCAAGGATCATTTGTAAGAAAGACAAAAATCAGTCGTGATACTCGTTGGGCTTTGGATGACTTCAACCGGGAGATGCGTTTTCATGGTCTTGAACCAGAGACTATCGTGCTCTCATTAACCTTGGAAAAAAGTCTCGATTTTGTTTCCCGACAGTTAAGTATTCCCAAATTGGAAGAAGTGGTAGTCATCAGACGTCAAAGGTTTGTTAATGGTTGGCCGGTGGTTATCCAGCAATCATACTTGCCAAGCCGTCTTTTTCCAAACCTTGCTTCGAAAAAGAAGGATCTTATAGACCGTTCTTTGCACTCAATTATTGAACAAGAGTATGAGTATGAATTACAAAATGCTGAACGTACAGTAGAAGCCATACCTGCCCCTTCCAGAGAAGCTGAGCTCCTAAAAATTGCTCCAGGCAGCCCGGTATTATACAGCACAAGTGTATGGAAGACATACAATAATGTTTGTGTTGAGTTTGTATTGGAGTGGTATCGGGGAGACCGAAGTCAATTCAACATCCAGCTCAGCAGAAAAAATGACTCCTCTGCACATTGAAGAAGCGTTATCTCCAGGAATACAGGTGTGTGTCCCAGCCAAACTTCGTACAGTGACCATACTTATGTAGGGAACAGAATAGAAAGCCCTTTTCCACTTGAAAGGACATTGCAAGAAAAGAAGCTCTTGATTTGCAAAACACAATCAAGAACACTATACAGGTTCTGATCATTGCTGATCCTCTGGCTCCGTCTCTCTTGGGGCTACACGTTCCATAGAAAAATTCACATAGGCGAATATTGCTACCACAATTGGAGACAACCAACAGAATATTGCATATGGAGCATATGCACCTGCTGATACGCCCAAGGCTGAGTACACAAACACAGCACTGCTGTTCCAAGGAATCAAGGGAGCGGTGAGGGTACCTCCAGCTTCCAAGGTACGGGTGAGGTTTTTCAATTTGAGTTTCTTGGCACGATAGTTTTCCTCATACATTTGCCCAGGGAGTATGACAGCAAGGTATTGGTTTGCACTGAATATATTTATAAGTATCGAGGTCAAAAGAACGGTCACCGTCAGATTACCGACCGTACCAACAAACCGGGATAGTTTCAGGACAATGCTGTGGAGCATCCCTGTCCGGTCCATGATCCCGCCGAGGGCAAGAGAGATCAGAGCAAGGACAACAACGTTATACATACTCTCCATTCCCCCTCGGGAGAACAATTTGTCTATATATTCACTACCGGAATCAAGACGAAACCCTGTATGGATTGTTTCGAAAAGCAGCTTTAAGCTTCCTCCTTGGAACAGAAGATAGGCAGCTCCTCCAAGAATGAGACCGGTTATCAGACAGGGAATGGCAGGAACTTTGAGAAGAATGAGAATAATGACCGCTAGTGGAGGTATGAAGAGCCAGAACGTAAAGTTGAAGTGTTGCAGGATACTGTCTGTATAGGTTGAAACATCGCTTATGGCACCTTCGCCAGAAACAATGAATCCCATTACAGTAAAAACCACCAAAGAGAGCACCATCACAAGAACTGTGGAATAGAGCATATGCCGAATATGATCAAAGAGATTAACACCAAGCACTGAAGAGGTCAGGTTAGTGGAGTCAGACATGGGAGAAATCTTGTCACCAAAAAAGGCCCCGGAGACGATAGCACCTGCACTCATGGCAACTGGGATGCCCAGTCCTTCACCGACACCAACAGCAGCTACTCCGATGGTTCCGATTGTTGTCCAGGAACTCCCGGTTATCAAGGACATCAAACCACAGAAAAGGAAGATGAGCGGGAGGAACCATCGGGCTGTTAGTACCTTAAATCCAAAATACATCAGCGCCGGGACAATACCACTGGAAATCCAAACCCCTATGAGCATCCCTATAATCAGTAGAATCAACAACGCGGGTATCGTCCTGCTGATCGCCCCCTTGAATCCTTCCCTGATAACTTCCCAAGAACAACCGCTCGCATAGGCACATATTCCGGCTGTAGTCGCACCAAGAAACAGTGCAAAATGGGGTTGGGTGTCCAATACAAAGACAGACACCCATAAGGCTAAGCCTGTAATGAGCAGAGGTATCAAAGCCACATAAATCGATGGCAATGGAGCTTCTTTCTTATACATGAAATGACATCTCCCAAGGTGTTGTATGCATACTACAGAGAATAGACAGAACCATAGCAGATAGTATCTAAAGCCATATACCATCAAAGCTTTCTATTCCAATACGCTTAGTACCACCTTACCAGCAGGAGTTATAAAGTCAACCGCCATCCATGTAGTTATTCTGGGGAAGATAGTTCCAGATTATTTAGCTGTGCAATAAGGACAGAACCTTTACCTTCGACTAGAATCCTCTAATGAGAGATATCGCAAGTACCCATACTTTTTATTATGCATCTGCAAACTTCATCATCTTTCGTCCACATAGAATTTTGCTTCCAATGCATGTTTCTTATCTTTGACTGAAAAACGCTTCCCTTGCGTGATACCCGCATAAAGGAGTATCTGCTATATTCCGGCATGTATATACTATTTTTTTATAAATTTCTAAATTTATGCCGATAGTATGCTATACTATTACTAGGGAGGGTTTTATGCGGTATTACTCAGTCGCAGAAATTGCTCAAAAATGGTCCATGAGCGAACGAGGGGTGAGGAATTATTGTGCTCAAGGCAGAATTGAGGGAGCATTCCTGAAAGGAAAAACCTGGATGATTCCTGATGGAGCTACCAAGCCTGAAAAATTAACGACATCGCAGAGAACTTCCTCTTCTCTGTTGGCTCGCCTGAAGGAAGAGAAACACTCCAGGAGGAAGGGAGGTATTTACCAGAAACTCCAGATAGACATGACCTTCAACTCAAACCACATGGAAGGAAGCCAGCTCACCCATGAACAAACTCGGTATATCTATGAAACCAATACCATCGGTCTTGAGAATACCATCTTGCAAGTCGATGACATTGTGGAGACAGTGAACCATTTTCGTTGCATTGACCTGATGATTGATCGAGCAACATTCACGCTTAGTGAGGCGTTTATCAAACAACTGCATGCCACCTTGAAGACAGGTACCAGTGATAGCCGAAAGGATTGGATTGGTATAGGAGCATACAAAAAACTCCCCAATGAGGTTGGAGGTTTTGAAACAGTGCCTCCTGAGCAGGTCGCAGAACAGATGCAAGCTTTGCTTGCCTCCTATCACTCAATCGAGGTTAAGACACTTGATGATATCCTTGAATTCCATGTTCACTTTGATCTCATTCATCCATTCCAAGATGGTAATGGACGGGTCGGAAGATTGATTATGTTCAAGGAGTGCCTCCGTTCAAACATCACTCCCTTTATCATAACCGATGATATGAAACTCTATTATTATAGGGGTCTCAGTGAATGGAAAAGAGAAAAGGGATTCCTTCGCGATACATGCCTCGCTTCGCAGCATACGTTTAGGCAGTACTTGGAGTACTTCAGGATTCCCTATGATACGAAATCCTGATATATGGAAGGCTGGGTGCCCAGAGAAAGGCACCCTTCTTCCCTTTTCCTACCTGCAGAACACCTGTACCGTAGACTCATCAGAGTCCACGTCGATGCTCATCAGCTCAAGAGCTTCCATGATCTCCTGCATGTTCTGTGCATCAATTGCCCCAAAGTCAAAAGGAATGCCGCTGTCGTGCATCGACTCCTGGATCTTGTCCTGGGCTTCGGTGGGGATCAACTTGGAGATGTTCAGCCCAGCCTTTACCAGGGCAAGGGGGACCTTGACAGAAACCCGCTCACTGGACTTCCCTTCCTTCGGTTCTACTTTTACATAGAGGTACTTTCCCCGGATATCTCCTGGTTGGGTTTCCCTGATGCTTTCCATCTTCCCAGATTCCTTCTCCATGGCCGAGAGCAGTTTCTCCGCTTCGTCGGGGGTAAGTTTCCCCTCACTGAGCATATGCAATATTCTTAGTCTTTCTTCACTCATGATACTTCTCCTAGATAATATGAATCTCTATATCTTTGTCTTTCGATCGAAATGCAAGTTCCGTTCCAATGGTGGCACTCAGCAGTGATGGCAGCGCCTTGATCAAGGGAAAGTAAGAGCGTGCCTGCCTCGCTGTCCCTGGGATAAGCAGAAGAATGAAATAGGCAACTGCACCAAGTATGAGGACAGGAACAAACAGCAAGTAGATGAGTCCCAAGGGAAACCAGAATCTATGGGGTCTTTTCTCCCCCTGTACCCTGCAATCTAAAAGCATTGGTAGCATTATTCCATCTCCTTCAGTGCATCACTGGCGGTAATTTCTCCCCGCTCAATCCGGTCCAGGACACTTGATATCGGACTGGAAACCTTCACCGTGACATCCACGATATCAAGCTGGTTGGCAATGCGATTCAAGCGGTTCTTCACCGTTGGGTAGCTGATATTGAAGATCGACTCCATCTGTTTGATCGATCCATTGGTCTTGATGAACGCTGCAATGAAAATCTGGTCTTCCATGCTGAGTTCCGCAAAGGGAGGCAGCTGGAAATTACCTTCTATGGTTATGTTGTCCTCAGGTACCCGTACCTGGGTTATTACGAACTTCTTTCCCCCGGTCATCGAGAGCAACTTTTGCCAACTGTGTTCCATAACGACTCCTCTGATGTATTCAATCTAAGAGGGAATAACATAAAAGTCAATATTTATATATTAACTTTTTTAATATTTTTAATGGTATTTATTAAGTTTATTAATTTCTATGTACATTATATAGAATATTAGTCTATTTTCGCACCAATTCTACGAATGCAACATCAAGCAGTTTCCTCTCTGATACACTGCCATGCCTATCCTTGGTTACCTTGAGCAGTTCCTGCCACCCCTCGGGACCAACCGGAATGATCATGATGCCCTCAGGAGCAAGCTGATCAATCAATGGCTTTGGGATATTCTTTGGTGCTGCGGTTACCATGATCCGGTCAAACGGGGCATGCTCAGGCCAGCCAAGGCTGCCATCGGCCACTCGGTAGTGGATGTTTCTATATCCCAAAGAGCTTAGTCTCTCTTCTGCCTTCTTGCTTAATTCGCCGATTCGTTCAACGGTATACAGCTCACCAGAGAACTCAGCAAGGAAGGCGCTCTGGTAGCCACTGCCCGTTCCGATCTCCAGTACTGCATGCTTTTTATTGAGTTCAAGTTGCTCGGTCATATAGGCAACCAAGCTTGGCTGGCTGATGGTCTGTCCGTGTCCGATGGGAAGTGGACGGTCAAGGGAAGAGAGGGCTTTGTAGGGTTCATCCACAAAGCGGGAGCGGTCCAGAGAGGAAAAGAACTGCAAGAGCTTCTCATCCATATACACAAGCATACCACCTGAGTAAGACAATGATAAGAGACGAAAGAGTCAGAGGGTCTCCAGAATACTTGGATTGAGGAAGTATCCTGTCTTTGGGCCGGTCTCTCCAGAGGGTACCAACAATCTTTCAAGGAGAAGTTGCTGAATATCTCTTGAGGCTGCAGCGGGAGAGCATTTGTTCATTTTTGCCCATTTATCGGTTGAAAGCTTACCCTCAAACGATCCATCGGCAAGTTTGAACAACATCGACAACTGCCTTGAGTTATAGATGGACGGATCCAGGTTTTTCATAAACCGTGTAAGCTTTACACTCCTCTCATAGGCATGTAGTGCTTCCAGTTTTGCCTTGATTGCTATTTCGATATTCCATAGAAGCCACTTGGTACAATCCAGCGATTCTGCCTGTGAGTTGAACTCCCGCAAGAGGCGATAATAGTCATCTCGATTCTTCAGGATTAAGGATGACATACTGTATACCCTGTGGGTCTCATGAAAACCTTTTGAGAGTATATACTCTGCAATTGCCCTGGAGATTCTTCCATTTCCATCCCCAAAGGGATGAATGCAAAGAAACCATAAGGATGCAATGGCACTCTTTATGAGTGGCTTTATCTCATTCTCCTCATTAATGAATACAATGAGCTGTTCCATCTCTCTTGGAATCTTCTCAAAGGGAAGTCCCTCGTACACAAGTTCTTCCTTCCTCCCATTTCCTTTGCTGATGTATACGGGACCGCTTCGGTATTCACCAATATTCCTTGGTTTAATCCCAGCCATCTGGGAGAAGAGAAGGGAGTGCCACCCTTGTATCCGACCAGTAGAGAGCGCATCCAGATTTCCTGTTGCATCAAGGACAAGCATTGAAATACTTTCGGCGTATCGGTCACTTTTCGCCTTTTTCTCGAGATGAATATCAAGATGCTTGCATATAGAGGAATATACGGAATTGTAGGAGATGGATACTCCTTCAATCTCCAGACTGGAAAGAATCTCATCGGTAAGGGCTTGCGCATGCATCCTGTCTCTCATATCTGGATCGATCATTGCAAACACTATATCAGTTGCTTTTTTCTGCAATATATACGCTTCGTATTGCCGTGTAACCTGTTCTTCATCATAGGTAAATGACGGCCATTCAAGATTATTCCAGATATATGCCATTGTTCTGCTCCTACTCAATGTTCGTACATGAACCATAAATAGTCCATCATTTTTGATGGGGTAAACGGATTTCTCTGTTATTCTTTTCACTTTTGAGGGAGTAGACCGCTACTTCCTCATTTCTGATAGAGTATCACCAAGTACACGAAAGGTACCCATGTCCTAAAAAGCAGTAGAACTATATATACCCATTGAACGGCTTCTTGTGTTCAATCAGAACCATGTGAAGTGCAGGGTATATCAGTAAGAAAAGTTTCTTATATATGAGAAACATTTGCCAATATTGGTACATTATTCTCTCATAAGAGAAACTAATGAGAAGAAAGAGTTTTTTCTCTGTAGAGAAATAACTTCACAGTATTGAATACTTTTTTCTCCTAATAGGAAAAAGTACCGGCCACCGTACGTGATGAAACACTCTGAAAAAACACAAGCAAGGCTCAACCAATGCCCAAAGCTTCTCCTCTCTATCAACCTCTTGCTGATAGATAGAACTTATGTTCTGGGTCTAGAAAGACAATATAAAACGTATTGTAGTCAAAACCTGTTTGCTCTTTACAGTATGATTTTGGTATTGTGAATCCGACGAGACGAATCTTACCATCCAAACGGAATCTTGCCCAATCAACATCTGAAGTAACATGGGAAGGATGAACGAAACCAGATCTTTTAGGGAACCCCCCATATATTTCTAGTACATGATTTCTGTGAGACCCCACATTTTGTTGTTGCCAATAAGATAATGGATGCGCTGAGTATGATTTTAGCTTGGAATAAAACTGCTGAAGGTTTTTCTCATCCCATGTTGCAAGGTCTGCACCGTATTCCTGATTAGTGTCAAAATATGAGAAATTGAACTTGCAACGACAAGTAATATCAGACTGTACATCCTCAAGTGAGAACTTGACAAATGCATTGAGGAACCGGTTCTTCCTACTGTTACTTCCTTTGCTCATAGATTAGGGGTCCCTCCAAGCTTTCCACTCTTGTAAAGGTTTTCAATTGATCGATCATTACGTACAATGTTTCCGGGAAGTTCATCAAGACGATACAGAAAACTCTCATTCTCCTCTTTGTTTACCAAGACAATCTTATACTTACTCAGCTTGTCAATAAATGCAGTATTATGCGTACTAAATATTATCTGAGCACTGTTTCTATTAATTTCAGGATCGAGAAAAAACTCAATCAGCCAATCGAGAAGATCCGGATGCAGGTTATTGTCAAATTCATCGAGCACCAGCACTCCACCCTGATCTAGAACACGTTTGTATAGTGAAAGTTGTGCATACAAAGCTCTCGTTCCATTGGATTCCAAATGATAAGGTATTTCAATTGAACCATCTTTTGTTGCATGGCTGAAAATCGGAAAATACAGCTCTTCTTCTGCAGGGCCTTTAAGCATTTCAATTCGAATGTCGTTTATACCGGTATCAGCACGTGAAAGTCTGCTTTTTACATACTCCAATGCTTCTTCAGACTCTGAATAACGCTTGGAGATAGAGAACACGTTCTGTGTCTGTCCATTGTATTTGACTTCTCCAAAAAAAGGATCGATGTTGGAGATGATACCAGTAAAGAATGCATAAATTTTCTCGAGAGCGACAATCTCAAACTGGTGAGCCATGCTAATGACAGAGACATTACTCCTGAGTTTCATCTTCTGTAATTCTCTGGCTTCGTTTATGCAGTACTCAAACTCATTATGTTTACGCGAGAATACTGCCACTTTACGTGAAGCTTTTCTTTCGAGCCGCTCACTCACAATTTCCTTGTTTGTAAGCTCTACCTCGTAGTAATACCGAAGGTTATCCATGATAAACTCCAAGAAAAAGGAGGTGGGTTCATTATTGTAGGCAAACGAAACAATATTAAGTGAATCCTCAGGCTTATTGTTGAAAGAATTACAACAAAAATTTGAAATATACGTGAGAGATTTGATAACGTTTGTTTTCCCAGAAGCATTCGCCCCAATAATGCACATTACTTCTGAAGTCCTCTTGCCTGCTGAGTTGGCATCGGAACAAGAAGCGCCCAATTCCATTGAAATCTCAAACCCTTCTTTGAAACTTAGATAGTTACTTGCACCAAATGATATGAGCATATTCAGACTCCTTGTAGGAGTAATACTATCACATAGGTGTAAAAATACAATCCTTATTCATATTTTTTTGTCACATTTGGCAAAAATATGGATTAAGAGACAGCTTATTGCTTCTGATACAATTCGGATTCCTAATCACCTCAACACAGCCCAGCAAATGAATCCCTCAACCTCTCAAACTCAGCATCCTCTGTATTGATGAATATCCCAATTTGTCCAATGGGGTACTCTCTCTCTACTGTACAGGGGCCGGTAATGGTCATTCCTGCAAAAAGATCGTACCAGGAACCGTCAGGAAGGGTGACAGCACGCGAGTTCATTCCCTCTTCCAGAATGGGGGCAACCAACAGAGAACTGCCCAATAGATACTGGTCGTAGATATCAGCGTATACGCTGCCAAATGCATAGAACATTGGCCTCATCATTGGCTGCAATGTTTCCTTGGAAATTGTTGCTTCCCTGACAAGATACCACCTCATTTCATTTCTCATGGCGCTGTAGCGTTTGGTTATCGAGAGTACTTCTTCACCATACCGCTCAGCCATATGCCAAGGACTTCGGTCGTTGATGCGATCCTCGCTCTTCAACACCTCAGAGAACTGTCCTCCTATCGGCTCAGAGTGCCACTGCATCACAGGAACCAGAGAACCCAGTTCATAGCTTCTGAGGTATAGTTCCATGGAGGGCATTGGACCTGCGAACCCACCAATATCAAAGCCCCACCAGAAGATTCCTGAGATCGCTGCACTAAGACCCGCTTTCAGAACTGCCTGCAGCTCAGACCACCGGGAGAGCTGGTCACCTGCCCAGAAGAGCATGGAACCTTGTGCACCCAGATATCCAGCTCGGCTGAAGGTAATACGCTCTGGGCCGATGAACTCCTGATATGCCTCAATGTAGCTCTGAGGGTAGCGGTTACGCATCTCCTTCCCAGTTGAGCCATCATGGAAAAGGACATCATCTGCGAGGATACACTCCCCTCCGTCAGTCTTGAACCCCGAAAGCCCCATATCCATC
>NZ_JAEKNT010000529.1 GCF_016406725.1 Sphaerochaeta sp. S2
ACCATAGTCTGTAAGGAGTAACGATATGGCCAGAACGATACCATTTGATCCAGTAAAATTGAGGGAGCCACTCACTATTGAAACACCCTCGATTCCTGTTAATCAGTACAAGAGCAACATTAAGAAAGAGCTTAAGCAATACGGAAAAGAACGTCTGATCCGTGCTTACTATGACATGCTCTTGATTAGAAAATTTGAAACCATGTTGGACACCATCAAGAAAGAGGGTGTGTATCAGGGGATTTCCTACAACCACCGTGGACCAGCCCACCTCTCATCCGGTCAGGAAAGTGCTGCTGTCGGGCAGGCAATGGTACTCGACCCGGAGGATCAGATCTTTGGTTCACACCGTAGCCATGGTGAGATTCTCGCCAAGAGCATGAGTGCAATCTATAAGATGGAGGACAAGGAACTGCTTGCCATCATGGAGTCATTCATGGATGGGGGGACCTACAAGATTGTAGAGAAGCACTTCCCCGGGGAGAATGTCCGTGACCTTGCAGAGAACTTTGTACTGTACGGTGCATTGGCAGAAATTTATGCCAAGAAGCCTGGATTCTCTGCAGGCCTTGGTGGTTCAATGCATACCTTCTTCAAGCCATTTGGAAGCATGCCCAACAATGCAATTGTTGGAGGTTCCTGTACTATTGCAGTAGGTGCTTCCCTCTATAAGAAGATCAACCGCAAGAAGGGAATTGTCATCGCCAATATTGGTGATGGAGCGCTTGCACGTGGCCCTGTCTATGAAGGATTGGTACTATCCTCCATGGACCAGTACAAGACCCTCTGGGAAGACAACCCAGGGTATCCTCCCTTCATGCTGAACTGTTTTGACAACCTCTATGCCATGGGCGGTCAGCCTGTTGGGGAGACCATGGGCTACAAGGTTGCTGCAAGGGTTGCCTCTGCTATCAACGAGTATTCCATGCACACCGAACGTGTTGATGGATTCAATCCTCTTGCAGTGGCAGATGCCACAGCACGCAAGAAAGAAATCCTCCTCAAGGGAGAAGGTCCAGCGTTCATGGACACCATCACCTATCGTTACAGCGGCCATAGCCCCAGTGATGCAATGACCTACAGAACGAAGGAAGAGCTGGAAGCATTCCGTAACCAGGATCCAATCGTGGCCTACGGCAACTATCTCCTTGAAAACAAGGTTGTAAGCCAGGAGGAGCTTGATCAGTTTGATACGGTACTTGAAGAGAAGATGAGAAAGACGCTCGAGATTACCGTTGATCCGGTACTCAGTCCCATGGTTGATGAAAAATTCGTTGAGTCCGTAATGTTCTCCAATGGCAGTGTTGAGAAGTTGGATGATGGCGAACCGGTATTGCTGGAGAAACTTGAAGACAATGCAAGGGTGAAGCAGATTGCCCGCAGAAGTCGCTATGCTTACGACGAGAACGGCAAGGAACTGCCTGCTGCAAAGCAGTACCAGTATCGTGACGCTGTCTTCGAGGCAATGGCACATCGCTTCTCCATTGACCCGACGATGGTTGCTTATGGAGAGGACCATCGTGATTGGGGTGGGGCATTTGCCTGCTACCGCGGTCTCACCGAACTGCTTCCTCCTTCCCGTTTCTTCAACTCCCCGATCGCTGAATCAGCAATTGTTGGAAGTGGAGTAGGCTACGCAATGGCCGGTGGACGAGCAGTTGTTGAGTTGATGTACTGTGACTTCCTTGGTTGTGCAGGGGATGAGGTATTCAACCAGATGCCCAAATGGCAGGCTATGAGCGCCGGTGTCCTGAAGATGCCACTTGTGCTCCGTGTATCAGTTGGTAACAAGTATGGTGCACAGCACTCCCAGGAATGGACCAGCATGGTTGCTTCCGTCCCTGGATTGAAGGCAATGTATCCTGCAACACCGTATGATGTGAAAGGCATGCTCAACTACGCACTCCGTGGTACTGACCCTGTGGTATTCTTTGAGAGCCAGAAACTCTATGGAATTGGCGAGATGTTCGTGAAGGAAGGAGTTCCTGAGGGCTACTACGAAATTCCTGAAGGAGAACCGGTGATCAGGAGAGAAGGTAAGGATGTGACGCTTATTGCACTTGGACCTGCTCTCTATACTGCAACCAAGGCAGCAGAACAGCTTGCCGAGAAGGGGCTTGAGGCAGAGGTGATCGACCTGAGATGGATCAACCCACTCAAGTATGAGTTGTTGATCGAATCAGTGAAGAAGACAGGAAGAGCAGTCTTCGTGACCGACAGCTCTGAACGTGGCAGTTATCTGCACACCGTTAGCTCCAATCTAAGCAGGCTTGCCTTTGACTATCTCGATGCTCCGACAATTGTGGTCGGGTCAAAGAACTGGATCACACCGCCAGCAGAAATGGAGGAGTACTACTTTGCACAGGCGTACTCGGTACTGGATGCCATCCACGAACAGATTTTGCCGATTCCCGATTATGTCCCCCAGAGCAATTTCACTGACGGTGAGTTCTTCAGGACAAGCAGACTCGGCGTCTGATAAGGAAAGCCCATGGATTTGAAACAGCTTGAAAAAAGCATCAATGATAGAGATCTTGCTACTCGACTTACCTCGAGTAGTGAGATTGGTTCCCTGATTCAAGGCGGCTCTCTTAAGAGAACAGCGCTTGAAGAGGTGAACAATCATGTGCATACCACCTATTCATTCAGTCCTTATGAACCTTCTGCGGCAGCCTATGCTGCCTGGAAGGCAGGGCTGGGTATTGTAGGAAGTATCGACCATGACAGTATTGGTGCGGCTCTGGAGATGCTGGAAGCAGCTCAGAATATCGGGATCGCCAGTACGGTAGGGTTTGAGCTGAGAACAAGTTTTCTCGACACTCCGCTCGCAGATAGAAAGCTCAACAATCCGGACAGCATCGGAATAGCCTATATGTGCGTCCACGGGGTTCCCAAGCAACACATCTCGACTGTTGCCAAGTTCCTCCAGCCGGTTCAAAAAATACGTAACGAGAGGAATAAGGCTCAAGTCGAGGCTTTGCAGGCCTTGGTAGGGCAGTATGGCTTCGACCTTGATTTTGAAAGGGATGTTCTCCCTCTAAGCAGAGCTGACCAAGGTGGCTCTGTTACTGAACGGCATATTCTCTATGCTATGGCAAACCAGAGTATCTCCATGTTTGGAAAAGGGGAGAAGCTGGTCCATTTCCTCAAGAAGGACCTGGGCCTAACCCTTGCTGGAAAGGTGCAGGATTGGTTGTTGGACAAGGACAATCCCCACTATGCGTATGATCTCTTGGGAGTCTACAAGAGTACCTTCCTGCCTCGGTTCTTCATTCAACCTTCCAAGGAAGAGTGTCTGGATGTTCGTGAGGTGGTCTCTTTTGCCAACAGTATTGGTGCCATTGCAGCCTATGCCTATCTTGGGGATGTGGCTGAGAGCGTGACCGGGGATAAGAAGGCCGAGAAGTTTGAGGATGAGTTTTTGGAAAAGCTGTTGGACCTGTTGGTGGATATTGGTTTCCCTGCGGTTACCTATATGCCTCCACGCAATACAAAGGAGCAGATGCTTCGCTTGCAGAAGCTTGCCAGGGAGAGGAACCTGATGGAGATCAGTGGGGTCGATATAAACAGCAGCAGGCAGAGTATGAACTGTCCTGAGTTGTTGGAACCTACGGCCAGACATCTTGTTGATGCAGCTTGGGCGCTGGTAGCGCATGAGAAGCTCGCTTCCTGTGATGATAAGCTTGGTCTGTTTCATCCTGAAAATCCAATGGCGGGGTCTTCTCTCGAAGAGAAGTTGAAACATTACGCAGCACTAGGAAGAAAAATGAATGCCCATGACCCATATTCCCTCGTGCAGCAGTTCTAAGGAGAAGCAATGACTACGTTTACAGAACAGATTAACTTTGAGATTCCCCCAGTGCTTCGTGGATTGACCTTTGATGGTCAGAAGGGTTTGTTTATCCACCGTGTCACTGGTAAGAAGGTGGACCTTTCCTTGCCATCTCCAAAAGAGTTTGCCAGCATTGAAGAGGCTTCCGTGGCTTGGAAGAAGTTGCTCGATGCCTACACTTCAGAGAGAAAGGTATTTCCTTCTGTAATAGAAATTGCAGGAATGGACCTGCAGTACGGGCTCGGGACCAACTATGATGAGGCCTTCAGGGCTGAAGGGGTAAGCTTGCTCCCAACACTTCCTCCGACATTCAGTCGTGCAGATGTCGTTCGAGACAAGGTTGCCTTGGTCACCGGTGGTGCGCAGGGATTTGGGGAGGGCATGGTTCGCTCACTTGTTGAGCATGGAGCCTTTGTCTATATAGCTGACATGAATGCAGATGGGGCAAAAAAGCTCAGTGATGAGCTGAACTGGGAAGCCTGCATCACTGTTTCCAAACCGCTCACAGTCAATGTTACTGATGAGAAGAGTGTAGAGGCTATGATGAATCAGGTAGCTGAGGAGACTGGTGGATTGGATCTGTTTGTTTCCAATGCAGGTGTGCTTCGTGCCGGTTCTGTGAAGGTCATGGAGTTGAAGGATTTCCAGTTTGTCACCAACGTTGACTATACCGGATTCTTTATCTGCACAAAGTTTGCCTCCAGACTGATGGCCCTGCAGAATATTCCCAGTGCCTCGTATTTCACTGATATTATTGCCATTTCCAGTAAGTCCGGATTGGAAGGTTCCAATAAGAATGGCGCCTATGCAGGTGCAAAATTCGGGACCATCGGACTTACACAGAGTTTTGCTCTGGAGCTGGTTGAGGATAACATAAAGGTCAACGCAATCTGTCCGGGCAACTTCCTTGACGGTCCGCTTTGGTCGGACCCGAAGAGAGGGTTGTTTGTGCAGTACCTGGAAGCTGGAAAGGTTCCAGGGGCGAAAAGTGTTGCCGATGTAAGACGGTTCTATGAATCGAAGGTGCCGATGAATCGTGGATGTCGCACAGAGGACGTCATGAAGGCACTTCTCTACATAGTCGAACAGACCTACGAGACAGGTCAGGCGGTTCCCGTAACCGGTGGCCAGGTCATGCTTAATTAGGAGAATAGAAATGAAAACACGTGCTATCCGTCTGTATGGAGTGAATGATCTTCGCCTCGAAGAGTTTGAACTTCCCCAGATTGCAGAGGACGAAATCCTCGCAAAAGTGATAACCAATAGTATCTGCATGAGCGACCACAAGGCCGCTGAGCAGGGTGCAAGCCATAAGAGAGTCCCAAATGACGTCGACAAGAACCCTATCATGCTGGGTCATGAGTTCTGTGGAGAAATCGTTGAGGTAGGAAAGAAGTGGCAGGATAAGTTCAAGGTTGGTTCACGTTTCTCTATCCAGCCTGCTCTGAATTACCAGGGTACGCTTGATGCCCCTGGATATTCATTCCAGTACATTGGAGGGGACGCAACCTATGTCGTGATTCCTCATCAGGTAATGGAACTGGATTGCTTGCTTCCTTACGATGGGGAGGCCTTCTTCCTTGGAAGTCTTGCTGAACCTGTTTCCTGTGTCGTTGGTACTTTCCATGCAATGTACCACACAACTAATGGTTCGTATGAGCATAAGATGGGAATCGTCGAGGGTGGCAATATGGCAATTCTTGCCGGTGTCGGCCCTATGGGCCTCTCCGCCATCGACTATGCAGTACACAACCCTGATCGAAAGCCCGGTCGTCTGGTCGTTACCGACATAGATGATGCACGCCTCAAACGTGCGCAGGACCTGTACAGCGTTGAGGATGCCAAGCAGAACGGGGTTGAGCTGATCTACTTCAATACCAAGAACTACAGTGACCCGAATGCAACCTTGATGGAGTACACTGATGGAAAGGGCTACGATGATGTGCTGGTTATGGCTCCTGTAAGAATGCTGGTAGAGCAGGCCGATGCAATCCTCGCAAAGGATGGTTGTCTGAACTTCTTCGCAGGTCCAAATAAAACAGATTTCACTGCAAGCATGAACTTCTACAACGTGCACTACGCTTCCACTCACATTGTGGGTACCAGTGGTGGTAATACCGATGATATGAGAGAGTCGTTGCACCTGATGGAAAAGGGGTTGATCAACCCTGCAGCAATGGTAACCCATATCGGAGGGCTCTCAGCAGTTCCCGAGGCAGTGATAAACCTCCCAAATATCCCTGGTGGAAAGAAGATGATGTATACTCATCTTGACTTCCCCCTCACAGCACTGACCGACCTTGCTGAGCTGGGTAAGACCAATGAGGTGTTTGCTGAACTTGCAAAGCTGGTTGATAAGCACAATGGATTGTGGTCAGCTGAAGCAGAAGCCTACCTCTTGGAAAACTGCAAGAAACGAATCAAGGAGTAATTATGAAGAAGCATATCGCCATCGACTTAGGTGCTTCCAACGGCCGTGTTCTCGTCGGGGACCTCGGTGAGTTTGAAGTCGTACATCGGTTTGTCACCCAAAACGACCAGATACTGGGGGAGTTCTATTGGAACATCCAAAGCCTGTTTGCCGAGATAAAGGTGGGACTGAAGAAGGCTTTTGCCAAGTATGGAAGTGAAATATCCTCCATCGGCATTGACACCTGGGGCGTTGACTATGTGCTCACTGATGACAAAGGGGGCTTGGTCTCCCTTTGCTATCACTATCGTGACAGTAGAACTGACGGGTTGATCGAGCAGGTCTCGAAGCAGTTGGGTGGTAAGATGCGGATCTATGAGAGAACCGGGATTGCCTTCCAGCCCTTCAATACCCTCTATCAACTTGCTGCGATGAAACGTGATCGCCCTGAAGCCTTGAAGGCAGCATCTCATTACCTCTCGGTAC
>NZ_JAEKNT010000530.1 GCF_016406725.1 Sphaerochaeta sp. S2
GATAATTTCTTCCCACTCCCACCCTGCCTTAGCCTGAAGCTTATCAGGGTGGACCTGAATGGATAGGGGTTTCTCAATTGCCAGGACCTTGAATAAGAGTGGCAGCTCATCCCCAAAGGATTCAATGTGGTCCTCTCCGAACCAATGCTCACTGTCCCCTTTCAGGAAGGAGGAAAGATTTTGGTTAGTTTCCATGACGATTGCATCCCCTGAGGGATGAGTCCCTAACCAAAGCTCGGCCTTGGCCTTTCCATCCTCTGGAACACCCAATAGCGCAGGAATGAATGAGGTGTTCCCCCACTCATACTCCTTGATATGTCCTTTTATTTGTACAATGTCCATATCAGCCTCCAAGCCAAAGTATAGTTCGCTTGGCCTCAGAGAGCAAGTAAGCCCACCTTGCTAGGTGGGCCTACTTGGTAGTGAATTGCAGATTACTTGTTCAGGATCTTGGGAAGGAAGATCATGGCTGCTGCAAAAACAGCCAAGGTTACGATCCAAGCTGCCAGAACGTTCAGGAAGATTCCCCCTACGACAAAACCAACCAATGCACAAGCTGCAGAGGTAACTGCATAGGGCATCTGGGTTGCAACGTGCTCAAGGTGTGGACACCCAGCCCCAGTGGAACTCAAGATGGTTGTATCACTGATCGGGGAAGCATGGTCACCAAAGACTGATCCACCGAGTACTGCACTCACGCTGATCATAGCTGCATTAAGCAAACCTGCGTCTGCAAGGCCCTTTGCCTGGGCAAGACCGACAGCGATAGGCATAACGATCGGGATCATGATAGCGAAGGTTCCCCAGCTTGTACCAGTTGAGAAAGAGATCAGAGCGGAGAGTGCAAAGGCAATGACAGGAACCAAGGCAATCGGGAATCCGCCACCAACAACAACATCACTGAGATAGGCAGCCAACCCAAGGCCTCCATCAGCAGGACTGTTCTTGATAACACCACCAATGGTCCATGCCATGGTAAGAATGATAAGGGCGGGAACCATACTCTTGATACCGTCGGTAATTGCTTCACTTGCTCCCTTGATCGTAAAAAGCTTACGAGCAGTGTAGTAGATGTATGTGATCACCAACGTGAAGATTACTGCATAGAACAGTGCCATTGAGGCATCGGTATTGTTGAAGGCATCACCGAGAGACATGGATGCTGCTGCAGCACCGACGCTGGTAATGGTCTCTCCATCTATGGATGAGAGGTAGGTAGTAACAGGGAACAGGATAACTGCTGAAACAATGAGAACAATAATCGGGAAGAGCATGTCCAGAGGCTTTGCCTTTGCTGCATTCACATCACCATCGATGTCAATCTCACCAGGGGCTGGTCCGTAGGTTTCGTTGTACAGGTTACCGGTTTCCTTTGCATAGGCAATGCTTTTTGCCATGGGACCGAAATTACGTCCGCTCAGAATGATGACAACTACCATGATGATGGTAAGCAGAGCATACAGGTTATAGGGTACTGACCTGATAAAGAAAGAGAATTCACTGACACCCAAAGCATCAAATCCTTCAGATCCTTTTACAATGGACATAACGGTGATAACCCAGCTTGAGATGGGAACAAGGATACATACCGGAGCTGCGGTGGAGTCCAGGATGTATGCAAGCTGTGCACGGGAAACTTTGTTCTTGTCAGTAATAGGACGCATAACGGTTCCTACTGCAAGGCTGTTGAAGTAGTCATCGATAAAGATCAACAGACCACAGAACCAAGTCATCATGAGGCTGGTCTTCTCGGTGTGCAGCTTATCTGCTGCCCAGCGACCAAACGCATGTGCTGAACCAGTCTTGCTGAGCATACCAACCAATCCTCCGAGCAATGCACAGAAAAGGAAGATACGGATGTTCCATCCATCATTGAGGGAACCGGCGATCATGTCGGTAAGGTTGATGATTGCTACCAGAGGATTTCCCCCTGCTACGATCAACGCACCAGAAAAAATCCCAAGAAACAGGGAAACCATTACATCCTTGGTAATGAATGCAAGGGTAATGGTAAGAACGGGAGGAATGAGTCCCCAAATTCCAAAACTTGTCATATTGACCTCTCATACGGGTGAAAACCCTGAAGTGTGATTGTATGGAGACTATATCATGAGTTTTGTAACAAAGGAAAGGTTAAAAAGAGCTTTTTTGTAAATTTTCTTACAGTTTGTTATTAAAATAACAGAATAAAGAATAAAGAAAACGCTAAGACACGCGAATGCCCTCCTTTCCAGGGAGGGCATTCCGTGAGTAAGAAGCACGACACTAGCGAGAGAAGAGTGAGAATCTCAGTGAAAGTGCATCGATTGGCTTGTCACCGATACTCGCTCCATATTCCTGTACATAGTATGCAGCATCAATGTGGAAGATCAGAAGATCGAATCCAGCACCGATGGACTTGTAGCCCTGGCTGATACCACCACGCACATCAAGAATGCTCAACAGTCTGACCGATGCTCCAAGG
>NZ_JAEKNT010000531.1 GCF_016406725.1 Sphaerochaeta sp. S2
AGCCCATACCATCATAAGCTGGGGGGAAGGCTTCCGCCCTGCCCTTGCTACTGTTGGACCCATTATCCAGCACCTTCCGGTGCGGCAGGTCCTCTGCTTTACTGCTACAGCTGATGAGCGGGTGCTCCAGGGCTTGAACCGCCTTATATTTCCCATTACAAGACCTCACCTCATCCATGCAAGCAGCAACAGGACAAACATCACCTACCATGTCATCAGAACCCTGAGCAAGAACCAAAGTATAGCTGGACTGCTCCGTCAAGAAAATCTCCTGCCAGCTCTTGTCTTTTGCAGTACCCGGAAACTGACCGAGACGTCAGCCCACAGTCTCCTCTACGCACTCCCCGATGTGTCAGTCCGCTATTACCACGCAGGGCTTACCAAGGATGAGAGAAGATATCTGGAGAAGTGGTTCAATGACACCAAAAACGGGGTACTGTTCGCAACAAAAGCCTTTGGAATGGGAATTGATGTTAAGGGAATCCGATGCGTCATCCACCATGACCTGAGTGAGGATGTTCTCTCCTTCCTGCAGGAGAGTGGAAGAGCGGGAAGAGACGGAAAACCTGCTCTCTCGATCAGCTTGCTTGATGGAAGAGAAAAACCTTCTCCCCTCGCCTCCATCCTGCAGAGCACAGAGCACTGTTTCCGAAAAGGCCTCTTGGAGGCAATGAATGAGCCATTTGAGTATTGCAGTGGGTGTGATGTTTGTAACGGTAGCATCTCACTGAAAAGACAGGGAGAGAGAGCAATCCTTATGAGTGTATTATCACATCCTTTTCACTTCTCCCCTTCATCCCTTGCTTCCATGCTTCAGGATACCAATGGGTGGTATTCCTATGGAGGTACACTCTCTTCATGGGGAATGCAGGAAGTACAGGAAGCTATCATGCTCCTGATCACTGAGGGAAAACTACATATGCTCAAACGACCCAAACGTAGGCTATATATAGATTACAAAGCAGTAGCGACACTCTTGACAACTATGCATTCATGGCTGAGGCTTAAGTATGAGAGTGCAAAAAAGAAGGCTGAAGAGAACCGGCCCCAGTTACCCTACCATGCCTCGTCCATTCCTCCCGATCAAGGAGATTCAAACCTCCAAGACAGTGCAGGATAAAAAGCAACAAGGAGAAGACACCCTCTCATGGAAGAAGCTCTTCCTCCTACTGTAAAAGGGAACGTACAAGTTTCGGCAACACGGTGGTACAATCGGGTCGATTCCCTGCCAGGAGACCTAGCAACTTCTCTGCCGCCCTTCTATAGAGCTCACCACTCTGAATATCAATACTTGCTATAGGAGCGGGGTATACGCCGAAGAGAGGGGATGCATCGTACCCTACCTTCGGTAGGTCTGTTTTGATGCGGAGCAAGAGAGAAAACAAGGCAATATCATTTACAGCAGCGATACCATCTATGGTCTTGGTATCAACAAGTTCTTGTACTCTCTGTGCAAGACTCTCCATTGCACAGGTTTCCCCGATCTCTGTAGATAACACCAATGCATCGGGATAGTACTCTTTAAAACCTGCAAGACGATCAGCATGGGGGACCACACTCTCGAGGTAGCCGGTGATGTAGAGTGGCCTTAACACACCACAGTCTCTAAGATACTGGGCTTGCAGGGTTCCACCATATCGATTGTCTGTTCTCACACAGCTCTCTGTTTCTGTGTTTCCAGCCAAGTGATGGGCAAGCACGTAGGGGATGGAGATGGAAGAAAAGAGCGCTTCCTCCTCCTGTGTGTCAACATCATAGGCGAGGATACCATCACAGCGCATTGCAATTGCTTCCAGCTCACGCTGTGTTTCCACAGTATAGAATCGCATCTGCCAGGAACTTTTCGCCAACACTTCCTGCACTCCCTTGATCGCCCTACCGAAAAACCAGTCAAAGCTATCCAGATTACCCCAGTAGTAGGGCCTCTCCTCCTTCCTGAATTGGACAAAGGCGATGGTGCCGGTTCCACTCCTTCGCAAGGTAGCTGCTGCACTGTTGGGTTCATACCCCAATTCTCTTGCGGCTTCCAATACTCGCTTGGCAAGTGATGGGGAGACCTTACCAGGATTGTTGTATACACGGGAGACGGTTGCACTGCTTACCCCTGCCTTATTTGCTACACTGTTTCTGGTTGCTCCCATCGTTCATCCTCTTTTTTTATTGACAAATGCTTGATACAGGGTTAGTGTACACGTGTACATTCAAGAACGCAAGTACATTTGCACTAAAGGAGCATATGATGGCCAGAAAGGAAGCAATACAGAAAGGCTTATTGCATACAGTGTATCCATCCCTCTATGGGAATTCGTTCCAAGCTGAAGACATGGATAAACGGTTTATCAGTTTGGTTGAAGAGCACACCAACTTGTTCAAGGAACAGGATGTCAGTCTGTTCTCCACTGCTGGAAGAAGTGAGCTCGGTGGAAACCATACAGACCACAACCTGGGAAAAGTCATTGCTGCTACCATTAACCTGGATACCATCGCCGCAGTAAGCAAGCGAGATGACAACACCGTTGTCTTGACGAGTGAAGGCTACCCTGAGGTTGTGGTACATCTTGATGAGCTTGAAATTGTTGAAACAGAGAAGAACACCACCGAGGCACTGGTACGCGGTATTGCCTTTGCATTCAAGCAGCGTGGACTCAATATTGGTGGTTGGCAGGCCAATACCACAAGCCGGGTACTCAAAGGGTCGGGGCTCTCCTCATCTGCCGCAGTGGAGGTTCTCTGTGGAACCATTTTCAACCACCTCTACAATGAAGATGCTCTCTCCCCTGTTGATCTTGCGATCATTGGGAAGTTCAGCGAAAACAACTACTTCGGTAAACCCTCTGGCTTGATGGACCAGATGGCGTGTGCCTATGGTGGTATCATAGGGATCGACTTTGCTGATGAGGGAAACCCGAAGATTGAGCCAGTGCATTACTCCTTCAGTGATCATGGCTACCAGCTGGTCATCGTGGACACGGGGGGAAATCATGCAGACCTTACCCCCGAGTATGCCGCAGTTCCCAAGGAGATGAAGGAAGTTGCTGCTCACTTTGGGGCAAAGCACCTCAGGGAGATCGATGAGACAAGCTTCGTCTCTCAGCTTCCCCATCTCAGAAAAACACTCCAGAATGACAGGGCACTGCTACGCTCCATTCACTTCTTTGAAGAGAACAAGAGAGTTGCCAATATGCTCATAGCTCTGGAGAACCAAAACATTGAGGCATACCTGAAGGAAGTGAGAGCAAGCGGAGAGAGCTCCTTCTGCTTCCTGCAGAACCTCTACCCCTCTTTCTTCCCACAGGAACAGGGCCTTAGTCTGGCTATTGCCATGACCAAGAGCTTGCTGGGAAGTGATACAACTGTACGTGTCCATGGAGGAGGCTTTGCTGGTACCATCCAAGCCTACATACCCCTGGACAAGTATGAGCTCTATAAACAAGCAATGGAAGCTGTATTCTCAGAAGGAAGTGTCACCCCTATCACGGTTCGGCAGAGAGAAAGCTGCTGTATTGCGGAATAAGGAAAAAAAATTTCGATACCAGGCAAGCTTTTCATGAGCTTGCCTGTTCATTTGCCTCAACTGTAAGGATTACAAAAAATGTCATCACTTCCATTATCTTTCCCTTTGCATATTGGATTCTCCGTTGTACAATAGCCAATTAGGGAGAGACTCATGGACATTGATAATCGTATTCACACCTACTTCCAAGCTGAGGCTGAAAGCTTGCAAGTAGAGAGCATCTATCTTGGGCTTGGCTACTCTGCAGTTGTCTTGCAGGATGGACGTTGTGGACTCTGTTACACTCCAAAAGGGAGTGGAAATAGTTGTTCAGTTAACAAGAACAAGGATGAATATGAAGGGTATCCTGCGATCAAACTACTTAAGAACATCAAGAAAGAAGACCCGCTTGGCAGAGCCATGGCAATTGCACTCTGCAATGCCTTGAATCAGGACCACTCCCTCCTACAGGATGAGGATGACGGCAATCTGATACGCGACCTTAAGTTGAATACAGGCGACAATGTTGCCATGATCGGATACTTTGCTCCCATCGTCTCGTACTTGGAGGAACATGATATTACTGTTCGTGCTTACGATATTGGAAAGAAAGTAGGTTCAGAGAGGGAGTTCTACCATTGGGCTGAAACCGAGAGCGATGCCTTGATCCTGACCGCCACCAGCCTGATCAACTCCTCACTTGAGGAAGTCCTCGGCCATTTCAATGGGAAAAGAATTCCTACGGTCCTCATGGGACCATCCGCCATTATGGCCAAGGAAATCTACAGAGACTTGCCTATTGATCTATTGGCTGGTTCCACCGTTTCCAACCGGGATGGTGTCATCAAGTCAATTCGCAATGGTCGGGGAACGCCCTACCTCCATAAGGAC
>NZ_JAEKNT010000532.1 GCF_016406725.1 Sphaerochaeta sp. S2
TTCTCTCGTAGGTGTTATGGTTATGATCGTAATGAGGAGGAAGGCCTCATCCTCAACATCGCTGAGGCCAGAATAGTCCTGAAGATCTTTGATTGGTACGAGCAAGGTTGGAGTATCGTGAGGATCAAGAAGGAGTTGGAATCCCTGAAAGTTCCCACTCCCACCGGCAAGAAGAAATGGCCGGTGAAGACGATCGAGAACATACTCACCAATGAGAAATATACCGGCACCTCCGTGTATGGAGAAACAGAGTCCGCTGATTTTCCTTCAACCAAGAGAAAAGCCCGTGACCCGTTCGAGGTCCATCGGTCACGCAACCATCACATCCCCATCATCCATGAACGACAGTTCAAACGCGTGCAGAAGCTGAAGGCAAAACGCTCCAACATCGAGGTTGATGAGCACGGGAACAAGGTCAGAAAGAGCACCCATTACAGTTCCAAGAAGGCTGTGACCAGGACGAAGAAAACCACCAAACCCCAAAACTAAATGGCATATTAATCAACGGTATTGTTGAAAATACGAGTGTGCGTACCTGTGATAAAAATTGACGAAATTGAGTAGTCTAAATTAATAAAAAACCTGAAAAACTGGTAAAATAACGAAAAAATAAGTGTTTACAAAACAAACACATGCATAGGGTAATCTTGTATCATGGGCAAGTTGTCATTGAAGGAAACCTGGTGAGGGATCCTGAGCGTGTCGACCTGGGAAAGAATGCCTGTGAGATGACAAAGTTCGCCATAGCCGTCAACCGGTTTTTCCGTAATGCGAAGGCAGAGGCGGTGGAGGAGGTGATGTTCATCACCGTACAAGCATGGGGCATATTGGCAAAGAACTGTCTTTCCTACCTGCAGAAAGGCAGGGGAGTGAGGGAGGTCGGGAGGCTTCGCCAGGAACGTTGGACCGACAAGGATGGGGGAAATCGGGAACGCATCATCGTGGTGGCTGAACATGTAGAGTTCAAGAAAGAACCAGGTGAACCTGCAAAGGCAGAAGCTACAGAGGAACTTGATGATCTGGATCAGGAGATTGCATCCTGATTGAATAGGGGAAAGTCATCTCATAAAGGAGACAGGAGAGGCAACATCGTATTACTGTGACAAGAGTATGTTGATGTTGCCAAGTGCAAGCCACAACGGATGCAGTCGAGGAGTAAGTGTCTCCAAGGCGAGCGTCATTACTTACAAAAGCGTAACCTATAGCGTAACCCTATCAAACTATAGGGCCGAGTGTATTAGTCTCACAACCATCGTCAATCTATGTAATCTTCAGATATTTCAATACCCCGGGAGACATCATGATGATATACTAAACGCCATAATAAATACTAACTTGGAGCAATTTAGAATGAATGCAGATATTTGCAAACTCAGCTATCTTTCCGATCCTGTAGATCCGGACACCATTAAGCGTATTGCATCTGGAATTGGTAACACATGGGATTTGTGTTTAGATGGTGACCAACAAATCCTGGATTGCAAGATTACTTCTGCACGTTGGGTAACCAATCAGAGTGCAATTGATTTATTAGGAGCCGACCCTGAGCTAGTAACTGACTATAAGGTGATTGAGGCTCGTTATGCTGTTTGGATGACAACTGATGAAGTAAGTGCCTGGGAGCCTGAGCATATCAATCGTGTTACTAACACGTTTTACACTTATATAAACGAAGAAGAAGATTTGACAGATCCAAATGGAATCGTGTGCATTCAGGAAATAGAGCATGAAAATATCGAAGGAAACATTGTACGCACTGAGTTGTCTGAGGAAGGAATATTGGAATTGTTAGACTCATTGGAAGGTGGAAAATTAAGCGGTGATTTCCCAGATATCGAGCCGGAAGATCTGCCTGATGATCTGCATCCTAGAATTAGGGAGATGCACAACCGGCTGCACGCTATCGCACTCCAGGAACAGTATGAGTTTGAAATGAGGGAAGCTGAAATCGATCGTGAAAGAAACCGTCTGACACTCGAGTTTGCCGGGAATAATTCTCACTGTTCTCATTATTCTCATATTGTTTTTTTATCGACCATCGCGTCCAAACTTGGGACTTACTACTTTGAAATCAAACTTTCGTACAAAGAAGGTGATAATTCTTGTTATCAGTTGGAAATTACTGCATACCCTCGTATAAAAGGGGCAATGGCAAAGTTATCGCCAGTTTGGATGAGATACTTTTACATCCCTCCTGTTAAAATTCAGGATGCAAGTAAATACTTGACAGATTGGGTGGCAGATTCTGATAACTTGGAATTGTTGCGTACTCTTCATTTTCAATCCCGAAGTGGTAATGAAAAGATGTAATTAGGACAAGTGGTTTTGGCCGAGACAAGAAACAATATGTAGTAGAGGGTTTTGTATTTCGGGCACGATTATACGGATAGTTGCATTATTAAATTTTTCCCTGTGCATGTTTCCGAAGGTTTCAAGTTACACAATACCTTTGATGTTATTTGCTTTCGCGGCTCGGGGAAGCCTTAAGCCGAATTCTTAAGTATTGGAAAACCTCAAAATGCCGCATTCTAGAGGGGTTTTTGCCCTTTTTACCCCAATAGCTTTGTATCATTTATCAGGTCAAGACATCACTCGGGTGAACAACAGTACTGTTTTTCATCCTCACTCAAACGAACAGATAGAACAAATAATGTAAATCGTGATTCTATCGTTTTTTTGGATTTGTCTGTTAGAAGCAAATCATTGCCGTCCTTCAAAAAATCTTTCACTTACTTACAATATTTGCCTATAGATAATTATGAAGGACGGTTAAATAGTGATTATTCAATCTGAGAGATATAGATTAAATGATACTCAAGATGTTAGCAAAATGGTTGGAGTATTAATAGTATGAGCTAAGACCTCTGTCAAGACAGGAAAGATAGAAAATAAGGAATTTCATGCTACCTGTTCTTTGGTATCGTCTTCCCCAACGGGGAAACATCCTTGTCTATAGACTTCATCCGGTATCTGATAATCCAGGCCTTGATGTGGTCGTTCACTATTGAAGGAAAAGATGAAGCTTGAGAGTCCTGCTTCCAATTCTTTCATTGTTCTCCAGTCGTGAAGGAAAATACATTCATATTTCAG
>NZ_JAEKNT010000533.1 GCF_016406725.1 Sphaerochaeta sp. S2
GGTATCTTCAGAGCATGACCAGATGAACTTCGCCCCAGTTGCTACCAAGGCTTCCGTCTCTGGTGCATCTTGTAATCCAAAGAGCAGTCTCTTTTCCCTCAGCAGCTTCAGAGTGTGCTCATCGCCTGGTGTTATCACAGGGTAGAGGTTCTGTACGCTGAGAAGCTGGGAAGCAAACGCTTCATCAATGACACCATCAGGAAAAGGAGCGAAGAATGCGCAGTCGGGGTGTGCTACGCACAGCGCGATAAGTGTATCTTTGTCTGTCTTTTTGTTTTCTGTTTTCTTACTGTCTGTTCTCTTGTTATCTGGCATCTGGGTAAAGCAGTATACGTAGGTGCCGGCGAGCTTTCCCTTCCTGATGGCCTCATCACATTCATTGTGCAATATTATCACCCAAGGAATTGTAGAGTCCTGTTCGACTTCCTTTTTCTTTCTTGCCAGGTATGCATTCAGGATACAGGTATTGAAGAACCGCTTGAATACTGAGGTGTCGATGTCCTGCCAGAAGGAGAGCAGGTATTCATACCAAGGAGATTCCTTGGTATCAAGAATACCCTGTACTTTCTCCCGGAGTTCCTTTGAGGACTCGGCCATATCAACCGATTCGATGAATTTCAGGAGTTTCGGCAGGTTTTCTTCCGGGTCTCCTTCCAGGTAGCGCCAAGCCATCTGGGCAATCATCTCGGTTCCACGACGTTTCAGTAGGTTTGTCATACACTATAAGATGGAAGGTTTTCTCCAGCAGGGTATGGTCAGTATCAGGAATGTGTCCCAAAGCTGGACATATGTATTATTCTGTCGGTTTTTCCAGCAGGTTCTGAACTGTTTCGCAGAATATTGATTGAACAGCATGTAAGATTGACAGGAAAGAAGTGGCTTGGTATCGCCTTCGGATAAGGATTTTGACAGGAACATACCTTTTATTACAGCGCGCCTTCCTTTTGTAATCGCTTTGCCTGTAGGATAACTGAATTTGCATGAGTATGACAAATAATAATACTATTTGTTTACAAACCGGTGAAATGTAACTATATTTACAGTATGATATTACTTTTGTGAGGCATGTCCATGCATATACACGTTTTTGACCATCGACTGGCAGGGTATGCATATCTTATTGAGAAACTTGCAATCGTAGGTATACCTAACTGGCATAGATCGACAGTCTCCGCTACAGGTACACAATCCATCAATATACGGGACGGGTTTGTTGATGAGGTTTTCAGAACCCAATATTGGCCCGGTGAAACAATTGGGGAGCATCTTGAGTTTGCACTGAAATATGACGGGGTGAATCTGGCTTTACTGGCAAAAATCTTCGAAAAGGTGCACCCTAGGGTGCTTACTGAGTACATCAGATCCAAACCAACCGGGAAATATGCCCGAAGGATTTGGTTTTTCTATGAGTTTCTAACGGAAAATCTGTTGCCTCTCAACGACATGACCACCGGCAACTATGTTGATGCCTTGGAAAGCAGAGACTATTACACCGTAGAGAAGGGGGAAAGGTCTTCACGTCACCGCATTGTGAACAACCTCCTTGGTACTAGGGCCTTTTGTCCTGTCGTCAGGAAAACGAAGAAGCTCTTAGAATTGGATTCTGCAGCACTGAAAAAGCGGTGTGAGGAAATTGTTACGGCGTATCCTCCCGGGCTTCTTCGCAGGGCACTGAGCTACCTCTATAACAAAGAGGCAAAATCTTCCTTTGAAATAGAGCACGTCAAAAGTACTTCCTCCCGTATAGAAACATTCATTGCATCTCTGCTCCTTGCTGAAAAAGAAGATTTCTGTGATAAGGAACGTCTGATTGAGATTCAAAACCGCATTGTTGACCCGCGATTCAGAGACAGTGATTATCGGGTGAAACAAAACTATGTTGGGCAGTCGGTTGCTTATCAGAAGGAGATAATCCACTATATCTGCCCAAGACCTGATGATCTGCCAAGTTTGATGGAGGGTTTGCTTGCTTCCCATACCAGGATGAAAACAGGAGGAGTCCCTCCTGTTGTCCATGCTGCAGTGATCGCCTATGGTTTTGTGTTTCTGCACCCGTTTGAGGATGGAAACGGCAGAATACATCATTTTCTAATACACAATATTCTTTCTATACAGAACCTAGTGCCGCGTGGACTCATGTTCCCCATTTCAGCGGTCATGCTTAAGAATCCAGAAGCGTATGATCGATCATTGGAAGCTTTTTCCAAGCCACTGCTTCAGGTCATCGACTATCGACTCGATGAAATGGGGAGGATGACAGTGGAGAATGAGAGTGTTGTTTGGTACTCCTTTATGGATTTGACCGTCCAAGCAGAAGCCTTGTCGGCGTTTATTCTCAAGACAATTGAAGAAGAGCTTGTACAAGAGCTCAATTTCCTTGCCAACTATGACGCTACCAAAAAGGCGATTCAGGATATTATTGATATGCCTGACCGTTTGATCGATCTATTCATTCAGTTGTGTCTGCAGGGTAACGGTAAGCTGTCTACAAGAAAGAGATCAGCGCATTTTGACTTTCTCAGTGATGAAGAGCTTGTAGCCATGGAGCAGGCGGTACGAGAGGCACAGGGGAGTCCATACGCTCAGCAGGATATGCAGGGGTCATAACCAGTATCAGGGATTATTGGCCTACCTCCCTATCTACCAGAACCCTCCCATGGGGTTATATACCTCCACTGTTTATGTGTTTGTTGAGCCGGTGGAGTAGAAACGCAGGAATGAAATTGGATAGTTCTTTGTTTTTTCTACTTTAAACACCAGCAACAATCGAGAGGCAAACTCAGGGAGTCGAATCCCATACGTCTGGAAATAGATGCTCAGTGTTGTTGTCGTCGCATAGTTCTGATTTCTCCGTCCCTCACGTAAGCTGAGTGTACTCTTGTTGAATGGTTTTCGCGCGAACCTACCTCTGCATAGTTTAAAAGGGTCAGAACGTTGAATTTCAGTGCATGACAGAGTCGTAGGATCGTATCCAGCTTTCGTCGCCAGTCGGGATTCGTCTTGATTTCGTTAATCCGCCTGGGATTCGATCCGGTTCGCGCGGCAAGGATATGCTGTTTATTCCCCAACGGAGCGAGAGGAAAGGAACCATCATGCTGGTTCCTTTCCCGAGCGAGTGCAGGGAAAGCAAGGTGAGATACCCCGTCCCTTGGGACGGAAAAGGAGGCAACGCCTCCTGAGTTCAGGGCTTGCCCTGAGGTATTGATACCTTTCATTGCCCAGGGTGTCGACTTCCTGGTCTTGATCCCCAACGATGCAACGGCACTCGTGAATGTCATCAATGATGCTGCAAAGCAGGACATTGGTGTGTTCCTCGTAGACTCCGGTGCAGATGAGTCAGACTATGTTTCTTACATTGGTACTGACAACTACGCTGGTGGTGTCTTGGCTGCTGAATGGTTCGGTGAGAATGTAACCGGTCAGGTTGCAATTATCGATGGTGCTGCAGGTAATGCTGCAACCACTGCACGATTCAATGGCTTCATGGACACGATCGGTGACTATCCTGAAATTGAAGTTGTAACAGCTGACTACGGTAATGGAGACATGGGAACTTCCATGACTGTTGCTGAGAACTTCTTGACTGCCTACCCAGGTCTCTCAGGTATCTTTGCCTGTGACGACCAGATGGCTCAGGGCGCTGGACAGGCTGTGAAGGCACGGAATCTGAGTGATACTGTGACTGTCTGTGGTTTCGACGGTTCACCCGACGGAGCACAGGCAATCATTGACGGTATTATGGATGCTACTGTCGCGCAGCAGCCCAGACTTATGGGCAAGACTGCAGTTGACTACATTATCAAGTACATGAGTGGCGATTCAATTGACCCAGTCATCTACACTGATTGTGAGATGGTCACTGCAGACAATGCTGCAAGCTTCCTTGCTTGGCACTAAAAAAGATTCTACTTCGTAGAAGCAAGCGCAGGAGTATCGGCCCAGTCGTCTTTTCGGCTGGGCCATTATAATCAACAATAGCAGAGAGAAACATTGGGGTTCATAACCGGCAACGTGTCCAATTGTACTTCCTGAAACAACCGAGAGACAAACTCAGTGAGTCGAATCCCATACGCCTGGCAATAGATGCCCAGTGTCGTGGTCGTCGGGTAGTTCTGGTTTCTCCGTCCCTCTCGTAAGCTGATCGTACTCTTGCTGAAGGGTGTTATCTCTTCCAGTCTATCTTGGCTTATCCCACACTCCTTACGCAGTATCTTAAGCGTCCAGGCCACATGAGACGGCATCATAACCAAGATTAACTTCATCTGCTGTTCCACAGAAATGCCATAGGTTTTACCTAATGCTGGCTTTTGCTTTCTGTTTTCTGTTGGGTGTTGGGTGTTGGGTGTTGGGTGTTGGCCGCGCGAACCGACCTCTGCGTAGTCCAGAAAGGTCAGCACGTTGAATTTCAGTGCATGACAGAGTCGTAGGATCGTATCCAGCTTTGGTCGCCAGTCGGGATTTGTGGTGATTTCGGTAATCCACCTGGGATTCGATCCGGTTCGCGCGGCAAGCAATGTTTCGTCTACTTTGCTCTCTTGCATTGCCCATACCAGTGCTGCTTGGAATTGCATATACGTAACCTCCAATTATGTTAGATACCTCCTAAGAGGAATACATTTTGGTTTTGCTTCAGGGAATTTGGAAAATGATTTTCTTTATAACGGTAGAAGTAGGTTGGTTTTTCTCCCATTTCAAGTAAATTTACATTTTGTATGAAATTTGTAAGAAAAAACTGACATGTCTTTGCTTATGGCAGGATTCTCTGTCTTATAAGCAGAAGAATCTGACAGATTTACGTCAAAATTGTAAAGAAAATCCTAAATCTGAGTTGATGGCAACCAGAAGTAGTGGTAGTATGGTTTTCAGCATGTGAAGCAGTAACGGGTAACAACTAGAGACTTCTTGTGTCATAGCTGTAACGTACTGCTTCCCTAGCAGGTTTTTCTTCTTGAAGGAAGGTTTTCTTCCTGGCTCGAAGATGTATACCGAGTATGTTCCGGCAGCCGGTATATAACGGGATGGTATTACTGGTTCCTGCATTACCCTCAAGTGGTATGTTGTGGCGAAGCTGTGCATCCTGTTCCCTGCTCTTTCTTCCTAACACAAGGCAATTCAATGCAAGCCTTCTTCGAAGGGTTTCCCCTTCGAAACAGAGCTACCTATTCCCTACGTTCAAAAAATGAACAAATTGTTCTGACATAACTGTATGCAAAGCGAACCAACAACCAAGGAATTCTCCATCCTATCCTACATTGAGCAAAACTCAGATGCCACTCAACGAGAGTTATCTGAGCATGTTGGTGTGTCCTTGGGGATGATCAACATTTTGTTGAAGCGTTTGGTTAAGAAGGGCTTGGTAAAAATAGAGCGACTTCAACCCAACTCAGTTAAATACTTCCTCACTCCACAGGGTATCGCCAGTAAGTTAGAGAGGACTTATGGGTATATTGTGAGGACGTATAGGGAGCTCTCTCTCTTCAAGGGGAGTATCAAGGGGGTGTTACACTCTCTTATTACCGACAGGAACAAAGACAGAGTATGGTTCTTTGGGCCAGATAATGATTTTGTTTTCGTAGTACGTGAACTACTTGCCTCTGATTTTCCTGAATTGGAAGAGAGGATTCTCACAGAGCAAGATCAAGTAAAAGCACTCCTAAAGAAAGAACCTAATCCAATATTTCTTACTTGGAATGCTGATTCCTTCTCTTATCTTGAATCACTCGGGGTAACTCCTGTGCATATACTCAGTAAGGTTACTGTTCGGGGTATTGAGGATGGGGAAGGATAATGGAGGAAACAAAAAACCTAGTAAGTTATATAAGAACAGAGATATCGAGTGAATTTTGTATTAAAGTTGGTGTAAAGAGATTGTTTTCAAATGCAGTTACCTTTTTTTATTCAGCTGAGGCTAACAAACAGAGGAAAGGTAAATGAGAATTCTATCTTTTTCTGTAAGCAATTTTAGAAGCCTCACTAGAGTTCAAAAAATTGATTTCTCTGAGAAGACTGTTTTAGTTGGGAAGAATAATGAAGGTAAGTCAAATCTTCTTAAAGCCATCAATATTGCAATGAACTTACTAATTGGGCATGAACTTAGATTAGGCCGAAGGATTATTTCGAGCAAATATAGAAGGAGAAATGAGTCAATCTATAATTGGGAAAGAGATTTTCCTATAGAAAAACAGAAACAGAAAAAAGGATTGGAAACAACCTTTCGAATAGAATTCAATTTGGATGATGCTGAATTAATTGAATTTAAGGAGACAATAAAATCTTCTCTTAATGGTGTATTGCCTATTGAGATATCTATAGGCATAGATTCTCGCCCTGTATATAAAATTGCTAAGATCGGAAGAGGACAAATAACCCTAAATGAGAAGAAAAGAAAAATTTTAGATTTTATAAGTCAGCGAATCTCAATTAATTATATACCAGCCATTAGAACTGATGATGAAGCGCTCTCTGTTATAAGGAGCATGCTTTCGGATGAGCTCCAAGTATTAGAGGAGAGAGAAGAGTATCAGAACGCTTTAAGGATTATTTCGGAATTGCAAAAACCGCTGATCAAGCATCTTGGTGATACTATTCGGCTTTCATTGCAGGAATTCTTGCCATCAGTGAAAGATGTTCGAATAGAGATCGAGGAAGAAGAGAGGAGAATTGCCTTACGTACTGATTTGAATGTAATTGTTGATGATGGGACCCCAACAGACATCAAATTCAAGGGTGATGGAATTAAAAGTCTTGTTGCATTGTGTTTGTTGAAGAATATAAATAGTAGTGGAAATGAAGTAATTCTTATCGAGGAACCTGAATCCCATTTGCACCCTGAAGCAATACATGGTCTGGTCAGCGTGATTGAAAGAATTGCAAAGAATAATCAAGTTGTCATTTCTACTCATAATCCACTTTTTGTAGAGAGACAATTTATCGAGCATAATATTATTGTTAATTCCGGCAGAGCTGTTTCGGCGAAGAGAATTGAAGACATTCGGAAAATCCTTGGTATAAAGGCTTCAGATAATCTGATGAATGCTAGTTATGCATTGATTGTTGAAGGAGAATCGGATAGACGGTCATTGACTGCAATCTTACCCACCCTGAGTAATTTGATCTCTGAAGCTATGAAAAATCATACGTTAGTTATCGATGCGATTGGGGGGACCGGAAACCTCTTATATAAATTACAAACGCTAAGGAATACTTTGTGCTCTTTTTATGTGTTTTTTGATAATGATGAAGCAGCAATTGAAAGGATTACAAAAGCAATAGAAGAACATTATCTTGAAAATGATAGCTATACTTGTTCTATCTGTAATGGTATGAGCCAATCTGAAATTGAAGATTGTTTTGAAGTTAATGTCTATAAGGATGCAATTCAAAAGGAATTTTCAATACAATTAGAGGGATCTTCTTTCCGCGGAAATAAAAAGTGGTCTCTCAGAATGAAAAGTGTATTTCAAAATTGTGGTAAAATCTGGAATGAAAAAACAGAAAAAACAGTTAAGACAATTGTTGCTGATTGCATTGAAGCCCATCCTCACGATGCGCTAAATAAACACAAGCGAAGTTCTATCGATTCGCTGGTGAAATCATTGGAGACTCTTCTTCTGAAGACTTCCAACCAGTTACTTTTATAGACATCTTTCAGTAGTGACGGGTTAGATGAATACTAACGTTAATTATTCAAATCTGACGCTGTAGGGAAGGATGCTGGGATCCTCTTGACCCTATTAGACTCAAATTATTGTTGTAGGGTGTTATATAGCTCCGTATTACTTTGTAGTTAGCAATGATTATTTATCAACATAGATAGCCAATTAATGTTGGCTCTATATAAAATTTTGAGGTGCAAGAATGGATAGTAGAGCTAACGAAAGAGAAGCGGATGTAATTATGAATTATAGTGTATTACTAGATTCTTTATTGAGTTCTGGTAAAAATCCTTGTTGGCTAGTTGTTAAGGATGAAAAAGAACACTCTTTTTCAATACTTGGAATTGGCTTCCATGATCTGGATTTAATGTTCCTATACAAAAAGCTTCAGGAACAAAAATATGTGATTCAGATAAACAGCCCGCCAATAGAGATGGATGATGGTAGCACTGTTTCTTTTAATTCAGTTAAAAATTCTTTCCTAAATTTTGGATATAATTGGGAGAATCCAGAGAGTTTGCTGTGTAGATTGTTAGAGATTATCAAGAATTAGCATTAGAACTAGAACGAAAGTATCCACTTTGCTACAACCGTAAGGCTTGCACTCATTGCCCATATAGGAACAAATCAGATGATTAAAAGAATCTATCTCTCATCTCCAACTATGCATGACTTGGAGATGAAATACATACAAGAAGCCTTCGATACCAACTGGGTAGCTCCATTGGGGAAGAATGTTGATGAGTTTGAGAATGAGATGGCCTCCTTTATTGGAGTCAGCCATGCAGCAGCACTTGTATCAGGTACTGCTGCGCTTCATCTTGCTTTAAAGCTTTGTAACGTACAACCAGGAGATCTTGTCTTCTGTTCTGATTTAACCTTCTCAGCTACCGTTAATCCTGTTTCCTATGAGGGTGGTGTTCAAGTCTTCATTGACAGTGAACGAGACACTTGGAATATGGATCCAAGAGCCTTGGAGCGAGCATTTAAAAAATACCCAAAACCCAAGGCTGTCATTGTTGCAAACCTCTATGGGATTCCTGCTCAGTTGGAAGAGATTAAAGAGATTTGTGACCACAATAACGTTCCTCTTATTGAGGATGCTGCAGAGAGCCTAGGTGCTACCTACAGAGGGAAACAAACAGGAACCTTTGGTAAGTACTCTGCGCTTTCTTTAGTCGTTTTGAAGAATAGTACGAGTAAGGAATATACCGGAATAAGGAAAAAGAGCTCGAAAGTTGCATAAATATGCAGGAATCGAGGGGTTTTGGGATATTGGGCTGGTTGAGTTGAAGCTGGATGAAAGAGAGCACGGAATACGTTAGCCACACCGAGATTTCGGCGCAGAGCTGAAATAAGTGGTGGGGAACTTATGAACATAGGGTGGGAGTGGGGAGTTCCTGATGAGGAGCTTATGTCCTGCCTAAACGCTATCCTGACTCATCCAACAGCACTGGGTTATAAGAAAAAAGGGGAATTGCTTTGAGTAATACGCGAAAGATTACATTTTCTCCTCCTGATATTACACAAGAAGAGATAGATGAGGTTGTTGATACTTTACGGTCAGGGTGGATTACTACCGGACCGAAGACAAAACTATTCGAGAAGCAGTTAGCTGAATATTGTCATACCAGTACGGTCTGTTGTCTTAGTTCTGCTACCGCAGCTCTTGAGCTTTGCCTTATACTTCTTGGAATAGGTCCTGGTGATGAAGTTATTACAAGTGCCTACACATACACGGCATCATGTAGTCCCATCATCCATGTGGGAGCAACTCCTGTACTAGTCGATGTCGCGCCTGATTCTTTTCATATAGATTACGAGAAGATCGGCAAGGCGATTACCTCTCGGACAAAAGCCGTTATTCCAGTGGATATTGGCGGGGTGATGTGCGATTACGATGCCCTCTACCAAGTGCTTGAAGAACATAAAGCACTCTATTCTCCCAACAATGAAATTCAATCTCTATTTGATCGAGTCATAGTCATCTCAGATGCTGCACATTCCATTGGCGCTACCTATAAAGGAAAGATGTCTGGACAGCTAGGAGATTTTACTGCTTTCTCTTTTCACGCTGTAAAAAATTTAACTACAGCTGAAGGTGGCGCACTCACCTGGAGAGATCGTGAAGGATTGGACAATGACAAATTATATCATCAGGTCCAATTGTTATCTCTTCATGGGCAGAGTAAAGATGCTTTATCAAAGACGCAGTTTGGTGCATGGGAATATGACATAGTCGGTCCGTACTACAAGTGTAATATGACTGACATTATGGCGGCCCTAGGATTGGTGCAGCTAAAAAGGTATCCAGAGATTCTCAAGAGAAGAAGACAGATTATTGAGATGTATAACGAGGGACTGAAGGATTTGCCTGTTACTTCTCTGGTACACTATACCGATACTCTTGAATCGAGTGGGCACCTCTACTTGATGAGAATCAACGGCTATAAAGAGCAACAAAGAAACGACTTCATCAAGAATATGGCAGAAACAGGTATCGCTACCAACGTCCACTATAAGCCTCTTCCTATGCACTCTGCATACAAGACGCTTGGCTTCAAGATAGAAGACTTCCCAAACACCTACAAGCAATTTGAGAATGAGGTGACATTGCCGTTGAATACGTGTCTGAAGGATGAAGAGATTAGGTATCTTTTGCAGACTATTCGAAGCTTTCTCACCAGGTAATGTTGTATGTTGGTTAAGCGATGGGACAAACTTCCCATAGACATGCAGAATGATGCGGTTAGACCGTATTATGAACTGCTTAGGAAAAAGGTTGTTTCATTACTGGTTAAAAGAATTTTCGACGTGATCATGTCGATAGTATTACTCATAATTCTTTCACCGGTCTTCTTAATTGTTTCCCTATTCATAAAAATTGATTCCAAAGGAACTGTTTTTTATAGACAAGAGCGTGTCACTCAATATGGAAAGAGATTCAAGATCTTCAAGTTCCGTACCATGGTAGTGAATGCTGATAAGATTGGTTCTTTCGTTACCATCAATAATGATTCCAGGGTAACCAAGATTGGGAAAAAGTTGAGAAAGTATCGATTGGATGAGATTCCACAGTTGCTGAACATTCTAACGGGTAATATGACTTTCGTCGGGACCAGGCCTGAAGTACCAAAGTACGTAGCCTATTACACTGATGAAATGAAGGCGACATTGCTGTTACCTGCAGGGGTCACCTCAAAAGCGAGTATTGAATACAAGGATGAAGAGAAGATCTTGAAGGAAGCAGAGAATATTGATGAGGTGTATGTGGAGAGGATATTGAGGGAGAAAATGAGGATTAATACTGAATCAATTAGAGCCTTTTCCTGTTTTGCTGATATGGTCTTGTTGCTTCGAACCTGTTTGGCGGTGCTATAAATGAAAATCCAGAAAGCAACAGATTTTCATGAAGTTGAGCAAATTGCAGCAATCCATTTATCCTCATTCCCTGGTTTCTTTCTTACTTTCTTAGGGAAGGGCTTTCTAAAATACCTCTATAAAGGTTTTATACTACACCCAGATTCAGGGATTCTTGTTGCAAAGAAAGAATCTCGCGTTGTTGGGTTTCTTGCTTATTCCACAGAACTTTCACAATTTTATTCATTTATCCTTAAGCGATTCTTTTTCCCTTTTGCTTGGTATGGTTTTCTTGGAGCGCTAAGAAGTCCAAAAAGTATTCTGCGAATTATCAGAGCATTAACGTATCCAAGTGCAAAGAAAACGGATAAGAAGAATATTGAGATTAGCTCAATAGCAGTTGATCCTAATGTGCAAACAAAAGGGATTGGTTCTGTGCTTATCGAGCAATTATGTGAAATTTTCAAAGACTCGGAATTTCAAGTAATTTGTCTTGAAACTGATGCAGAAAATAATGATGCGGCAAATGCTTTTTATGAGAAGAATGGTTTTAAAGTAGAGAATGTTTCTGAGACTCCTGAAGGGAGAAGGATGAATCATTATATTAGGCATGTAAAGGGTTGAACTGTGTGAGGATACTGACACCTGTTACCTTTGTATTTTTATTAAGAATCCTAATTGAGCAACTATTACTCTATTAGTTTGATTGCATAGTTGAGGAAACAGTAGAAAATGAAAATACTACAAAACATCGAGTTAATAGATGGAAACAATAGCCAATAAAAAAAATATTTGGATTATTAATCAATATGCGATGTCTCCAGATCATGAAGTTAGAGTGAGACACAATATGTTTGCACGCTACCTTGGGGAATTAGATTATGACGTAACTGTTATCGGTGGATCTTTTTTTCATAATATGAACAAGAGTGTTGACATAGGGAAAGGCAAATTTAAAATAAAAGAATATGGGAATCAGCGATTTGTGCATGTTAGAGTTAATTCGTATAAAGGAAATGGATTCAAGAGAAAGATATCATTTCTGATTTTTCACTTGAATTTGATTCTAAGTGCAAAAAGAATCATTCAAAATATAGGACAAGTTCCTAATATCGTCATCTATGATAATGCAGCATTTCCTATCAATGCTGCATTATACTTGCAAAAACGATATCATTCAAAATTGATAGTAGAAGTCAGAGATTTGTGGCCGGAATCAATTATTGTCTATAAGGTAGCAAAATCTAACAATCTACTAATAAGATATTTATATTATCTAGAAAAGAATATGTATATAAAAGCAGATAGTATAATTTTTACAATGGAAGGCGGGAAAGATTACATAATTGAAAAAGGCTGGGATAAACAACATGGAGGCTCAGTAAATCTTGATAAAGTTCATCATATTAACAATGGTGTAGATCTGGATGTATTTGATAGGAATGTCCAAGAGAAAATTATTAAAGATGTTGACCTCGATAATCCAGATTCCTTCAAGTTTGTATACACTGGTTCTATTCGACGAGCAAATAATCTAGATCTTGTACTTGATGCAGCCAAGTTGGTGAAGAACCCCAAAATCCAATTCTTAATATGGGGCGATGGTGACCAATTAACTAGATTGAAACAGCGACTAAAGGATGAGCAGATACAGAATGTAATTTTTAAGGGAAAAGTAGGGAAACACTTTGTTCCGGGGATTTTACACCGTGCTGATGCTACCTTTTTCGTATTAGAGAATTCTCCTCTATTTCGTTTTGGGTTGAGTTTGAACAAAAGCTTTGAATATTTGGCAGCCGGAAAACCTCTATTGATTATAGGTGACGCAGCCTATTCAATGATAGACGAATATAAATGTGGGTACCATCTGCGAGAGAATTCACCTGAGGAGTTCTCAAAATCCGTTGAACAATTGGTTGGTTTAGATTCAAGGGAATATCAAGCATTATGTGAGAATGCTAGAGATGCTGCCAAGAAGTATGACTTTAAGGTACTTACGGATAAATTGATTGAATTACTTGAGTGTAACTCATCACCATAGAATGTAATAAGAAGTATTTGGAAGTTAAAGAGTTATAGTTTGCATGGTCTTCAGTTGTGCGAGGAAGATTTTTCTATTGTGATACGAGAATAGTTAAAAAATATAAACAAGGTAAGATATTATGATAAAAGATAAGATTCTAGATTTAATTCATAAGCGAACAATATCAGTTGCTGTTATTGGCTTGGGCTACGTTGGCCTCCCCTTGGCTGTTGAGAAAGCAAGAGCAGGCTTCAAGACCACTGGCTTTGATGTCCAGCAGAAGAAAGTGGATATGGTAAACCAAGGCATCAATTATATTGGTGATGTTGTCCAGGAAGACTTGGCTTCCTTGGTGAAGAATGGGATGCTCAGGGCAACCAGTGATTTCTCCTTTGTGAAGGATTGTGACTTCATCGCCATCTGTGTTCCCACTCCCCTGGACGAACACCAGCAACCTGACATCACCTACGTACGGGATTCTGTCATGGAGATAGCCAAATATCTCAAGAAGGATTCAATTGTTGTCCTGGAGTCTACCACCTATCCGGGGACCACCGAGGAGTTGGTGAAGCCCCTGCTTGAGGAAGGCTCCGGCCTTGTCTGCGGGGAAGAATTCTATCTCGGCTTCTCCCCTGAGCGTGTCGATCCAGGCAATTTGTTGTACAAGACGAAGAACACCCCCAAGGTGGTCGGAGGTATCGGAAAGGATGCTACCGAGGTGATTGCAGCAATGTATCGTGCGGTGCTTTCCAGTGATGTGACCGAGGTTTCCAGCCCTGCGGTGGCAGAGATGGAGAAGATTCTGGAGAATACCTATCGGAATGTGAACATTGGCCTGGTAAATGAGCTTGCCCAGCTCTGCCACGAGATGGGAATCAGCATCTGGGAAGTCATCGATGCGGCAAAGACCAAGCCCTATGGGTTCCAGGCCTTCTATCCCGGCCCTGGACTTGGCGGGCATTGCATCCCCCTCGATCCCTACTACCTTTCTTGGAAAGCGAGGGAGTACGGATTCCATACGTCGATGATAGAGAGCTCGATGATGATCAACGACCGCATGCCTGAATACACAGTCGAGCGTGCCTCCAAGATTCTGAACAGGTTCAGGAAAGCCCTCAACGGATCGAAGGTATTGGTGTTGGGTGTAGCCTACAAGCAGGATATTGACGACTACCGCGAGAGTCCGGCACTCAAGGTCATCGAGATACTGGAGAGGCAAGGGGCGGAAGTGACCTACTACGACCCCTGGGTGGCTGAGTACCGGTACAAGGGAAGGGCGGTGCAGGGTTTGAAGGAACTCACGAAGGAGACTCTGCAAGAGTCCGATTTGGTCATGGTCACTGCGGCGCACAGCAATGTGGATTATGGCTTTGTACAGCAGCATGCAAAAGCAATTTTCGACACCAAGAACGTGATGAAGGCAATCAAGAACCGCGACAACATAGAGGTGCTGTGATGAGATATGCATTGATCGGCTGTGGGAGAATCTCCCCGAACCATCTGGCCGCAGCCCAAGCAAACAAGCTTGAGATAGTTGGCCTGTGCGACATCGATGCAGCCATGCTTGAAGACAAGATGCTCAAGTTCAAATTGGATGCTTCGAAAGTTGCACAGTACGATGACTATCAACTGATGCTCGACGAACAGAAGCCCGAGCTGGTCTCCATCTGCACCGAGAGCGGAAAGCATGCCGCCATCGCCTTGGACTGTATCAGGCGAGGCATAAACATCATTGTAGAGAAACCGATTGCCCTCTCCATCGAGGATGCAGATGCAATAATTGAGGAAGCAAGAAAGCATAACGTCAAGGTCTGTGCATGCCACCAGAACCGCTTCAACAAGTCGGTGGTGAAGATCCGCGAGGCGATGGACCAGCGGCGTTTCGGCCGCCTGTTCTACGGTACTGCCCACATCCGCTGGAACCGGGGTCATGAATATTACGACCGTGCTTCTTGGCGTGGTACCTGGGAGCAGGACGGAGGTGCATTGATGAACCAGTGCATCCACAATATTGACTTACTGAGATGGATGATGGGAAACGAAGTAACCGAGGTGTTCGCCTACACCGACAAGCTCAACCATCCCTACATCGAGGCAGAGGATCTGGGCATCGCCCTCATCCGGTTCGCCAACGGTTCCTACGGCATCATCGAGGGGACTACGGACATCTATCCCAAGAACCTGGAGGAGACGCTCTACCTGTTCGGCGAGAAGGGTACGGTGAAGGCCGGGGGCCAGTCGGTGAACATCATCGAGGAGTGGCGGTTCGCCGACATGCTCGACGACGCCGAGGAAGTGAAAGCAACCTACCATGAGAATCCACCCAACGTGTACGGATTCGGCCACACCCCCTTATTCGCAGATGTGATTGAAGCAATCAGGACTGATCGGCAGCCGAAGGTGACCGCAGAGGACGGAAAACGTGCCCTTGAGCTGGTGCTGGCCATCTACAAATCTGCTGCTGAAGGGAAGCCTGTGAGATTTCCTTTGGAGGATTGTGCTACTACTGATTTCGCTGGGAGATTTAGGGAATAATGTTTATCTGTGTGATTTACAGGAAAGTTAATGCGGTCTGATTTATTTATCAGAAAGGCAGTTACGGATACATGAATGTAAAACAGTTCAATCCTGAATACGATTTTGAGATTTTCGGGGCTACTTATTTAGAGTCACCAAGACCAAATTCCGTATTGTTTATTGGAAAGAAAATTGCATCCAACATGGTTCATCTGGAAAAAGCACATCAGTGTCTCGTTTTCGTTGAGGATGGGGTGGATGTACCTGAACATTATCGGAAGTACAACTGTATCCAATTCTCTCCTAATCCATCCCGAGACTATGCAATTGTAGCAAGTATGATTTGGGAAGAGAGACAAGGTAGCAATAAGAATCGAACTTACAATCTTGCAAAGGAAGGCTATTGGTATGGTGAGAATGTGCAGATTGGGAAGAATGTAAAGATCCAGCCGGGCTCATTTATTGATCATGATGTTATCATTGGTGAAGGTTCAACCATATTGTCCGGTGCTAGAATTTCCAATACAATACTAGGTGCAGGTTGCATTATCAAACAGAATGCCGTTATCGGAGGGTATGGGTTTGTCATGTCTAGGGATGAAAAGAATCAGATAATCAGAATTCCAAGCCTAGGTAGTGTTGTACTGGGAGCTGAAGTAGAGGTTGGCAGTTTTACGACCGTCTGCTGCGGAACTGGGAATGACACGATATTAGAAGACCGGGTCAAGTTAGATGATCATGTCCATATCGGACATGATGTACACATCGCCCACGATACCGAGTTGACGGCCGGGGTCATTGTCGGTGGATATTGTAGAATTGGTGAGAATTGTTTCATTGGAATCAATGCATCATTGAGGAATAGGATATCTATTGGAACAAATGTCTTCGTTGGGATGGGAGCCGTGGTTACCAAGTCTTTTGAGGATGGAATAACAATCATCGGTAATCCTGCTCACTTGCTTAATGTAGAGAATATTTAGGGAATTCATACTTTTTCAATAAATGGAAATACATATACCATGAATCTAGACTTAGATTTTTCCTATCAATCATATGAGAAGCTTTTGAAGGAATTGATTGTAAAAAAATACTCAAATCCCCTAATAGGTGACGTTTTATCGCCTAAAAAATTGCTGTATTTGCGCCATGATGTAGATACAGATTATATAGGGGTTATCCCTCTTGCCACTATCGAGCATTCTTTGGGGATGAAATCAACTTGGTATTTTCTTCCTGATTGTCCTGTCTACAATATATGCTCAAATAAAATCCAACTGATTATTAGACAACTAGCTGATATGGGTCACCAAATCGGACTGCATATTGATGCCACCCAATATGAGAATCTGGAAGAAATGATAAGCTTTATTGAATCCTATTATGAATTTCTTTCTTCCTTTCTTCCGATTTCTAGAACTCTTTCTTTTCATAAACCTGCGGATTGGTTGCTCAATGACGTGAATATTCCCAATTGGGTGAACGCATATCAGAAAGAATACTATTCGGAAGTTATTTATGTATCCGACAGCAATCGGAGAGAATTTTGGAAAGAGGTGAGATTGTATACAGCCATTAATGAAAATAAATCTTTAACGCTGTTAACGCACCCTCTTTGGTGGAAGGAGGCGTCCTTAACGTCTGAAGAGTTATTCGAGTATACTTGTAAAATACTTGGGACTAATGTTGTTGAAGCTTATTTGAAAGAGACCTGTAAACGATATTCTTGATACTGGAGTAGGATTGCAATGATTAATTGGCCATTAGAAACCTACTGGAGAGAAAAGCATTCAATATTCTCGGAGCAAGATAATTTTGCTATTAATTGTCTTTCTTCGATCTTTAATCCTAGTAGTAATTCATTGCTTTTTATCAAGGAAGTTACAGGACCATTAATTGAAGATCTATCATCCATACACGGATCAATAATAATCACCAAGCCTGAGTATCGATCAGTAGTAAAGCATCTATCTGCTTCAAACGGGTTTGTCTTTGACGATGACCCACGATATAAATTTGCCGAGATTCTTGAACCATTGTGTAATACTGTGTCGCTTAGAGGTACTTTCACTTGGAATGAGAAGTATCAGGCGTATTTAGGAAAGAATGTGTCAATTTCTACTGACGTCTACATAGAGCCAAATGTAACGATTGGAGATAATGCTGTAATAGGTGAGCATGTCAGAATATTCTCTGGAGCTAGAATCGGCCCAAATGTAAAAATTGGGGCGAATTCAGTAATTAGGGAAAATGCAGTAATTGGTGGATGGGGATTTGGAATTGCACAAAAAAAAGGTTTCCGTTCAATTCGAATTCCCCACATTGGTGGTGTTAGTATTGGTGCACATGTTGAGATTGGTGCTTTGTCGACTATTTGTTCAGGTACGATTGATCCTACCGTGGTAGAAGATTTTGTTAATATTGATGATCATGTACACATTGCCCATAACTGTGTGATTGGGAAAAATACCGTTGTAACAGCATGTGCAGAAATTTCAGGTAGCGTGAATATCGGATACAGCTGTTGGATTGCTCCTAATGTTTCAGTAATCAATGGAATTTCGATTGGTAACAATGCAATGATAGGTATTGGGGCGGTAATTCTTAAAGCGGTTGCAGATAATGTAGTCGTAGTTGGGAATCCCGGAAAAGTAATTCGAATGAATGGTGTTGAAAATCCATAGGAGAAAAAAGGGTGAGAACCATAGGCATAACCGGAACCGGTTACTACCTTCCTTCGAAAGTGGTGACCAATAAGGACCTTGAGAAAACTATCGATACCACTGACGAGTGGATTTTCTCGAAGGTTGGCGTTAAAGAGAGAAGAATTGCTTCCAGCCAGGAAGCAACGAGCGACCTAGCCCTATATGCTGCTCAGAATGCCATAAGGGATGCCGGAATCCATGCAGAGGATATTGATTTGATTGTTTTGGCGACATCCAGTCCCGACATGATTCAGCCCCCGACAGCATCTATTGTACAGGGTAAGTTAGGAGCGTACAACGCTGCGGCCTTTGATGTCGGAGCTGTCTGTGCAGGCTTTGTGTATGCAATCTCAGTCGGGTATTCCATGATGGTCGCAGAGCCTTCCTACAAGCATATCTTAGTCATCGGGGCGGAGACTTACTCAAGAATTATGGACTGGAAGGACAGGTCGACTTGTGTGTTCTTCGGTGACGGTGCCGGAGCCTGCATCCTGTCCGAGGTTTCTGAAAGCAAGGGTATCATGACCAAGTATCTTATGACTGAGGGCCAAGGCGCTTCGGTCATCCAATTTCTTGCCGGGGGATCCAGATACCCTGCAACCCATGAGACCTTAGACAAGAATATGCACCGTTTCCAGATGGAAGGGAAGGCGGTCTGGGATTTTGCCACTAGGGTCATGCCATTTGCCGTCAAAAAAGTACTCAAGGATGCTGGTTTGTCGATTGATGATATAGATTGGATATTTCCCCACCAGGCAAACATTAACATCATCCTGAAGTGTTTCAAGGATTTGGGAGTACCGATGGAAAAGACCTATACCACGATTGCCCAATATGCCAATACATCTGGGGCTTCGGTAATCATTACCTTGGCTGAAGCTGCGACGAAAGGGTTGTTGAAGAAGGGTGACAAAATTGTATTGGTGGGATTCGGAGGCGGGCTTTCCTACGGGGCGATATTGCTGGAATGGTAAAGGTTGACGGTGTATGAGAAAAATTGCCTTGGTAACTGGTGGTTCTCGTGGAATCGGGAAAGCCATTGTAGATGTTCTTTCAGAAGTTTTCGATGTGTATTACACATATCATAGCGCTTCTTCTGAGGCTGCAAAGATTGAATCAGAATTCATCCACCCGTTGAAAGCTGATTCTCATGACTATGAGGCAATTCAAAGGGTCGTTGCTGAAATTGTGCAACATGGTACAATTTCAATATTGATAAATAATGCTGGCATAACAAAAGACAAGACCTGCCGAAAAATGACTAAGAACGAGTGGGATGATGTGATTTCCATCAATCTGAATGCAGCGTTTTACTACAGCCAAGCTTGCTTGCAGCCAATGATTGATGGTGGTTGGGGAAGAATAGTAAATATTTCTTCTATCATCGGACTTACTGGAGGGTTTGGGCAATCAAATTATGCAGCTGCAAAAGCTGGTTTGATTGGATTCTCGAAGTCTCTTGCTATGGAATTAGCCATAAAGAATATTACCGTAAATGCAATATCTCCGGGATATGTCGAAACTCATATGACAAAGCAGATTCCAGAGAGTATTAAGACTTCATTACTCGAAAAAATACCTATGCGTAGATTTGGAACCACATCGGAAGTTGCCTCTCTCGTTCGCTATTTAGTATCAGAGGATTCTTCCTATATAACCGGACAAGTATTCTGTGTTAGCGGTGGATTATGATGAAGTATGATGTAGAGAAGCAACACTCCAAGGGGAAGCTCCATGCCATTGAGCGGCTGGACTTGCTGCTCGATAAAGATTCTTTTCAAGAGATAGGTTCCCAAGTGCAGCATTCTTATACCTTGTTTGGGATGGACAAGAAAGATTTACCATATGACGGAGTCATTACC
>NZ_JAEKNT010000534.1 GCF_016406725.1 Sphaerochaeta sp. S2
AAAGAAGTCTGGGTAGGTTAATCCTACCTGATTCAGCCTCTGTCGCTAGACAGGGGCCAGATGTATGCCCTTTTCTATTCAAGGCCCAATATATAGGAATGGGTGGTCATGTTGCTAGGGTGTATTTGGTTTGATGCTCACTTTTAAAGCAATCCAATGAATGTACAGTGATACTTTTGTGCACTCTGGTAGAGTTGGTTCTTCTCGACAACCATTGGTAGTGTATAGTTACGTTTACAATTTTCTAAAAGCTATGCTCATAGTGAAATTATCAATGGCCATGAGCCAAAATTTATGGTATACATGTGTAAGTTTTGTTAAAAACCAATAGGCAGACTATTGGTAATTTCCAACATTCAGGTGGGTCTTATACTAGGTATGTCTAAAAATTGGTAGTGAGGGATTTCTATGAAAAAAACAGTGCTTGTCGTGCTTCTTTGCCTTCTCTGTTCCTTGTCAATCTTCGCAGGCTATCGCCTTGATCTTTTTGCCATGGATCCGCTTCATGACATATATATGGCAGATAGAAACAGATCAAGCCTGGGGTTCAGCATGGACTATTTGTTCGACGGTTTTCCCGCTAGCGTGATGCAGGACCAAAGGACAACGAAGCCCACTGAGGTGTTTTTGCGCAAAGACTATGACATACCGATGCATTCTACAATCTATGTGGGCGAAACACTCAGCCTATTCCGTAATACCTTTACCTTTGACAATTGGCTCAGCCCCATTTCCTTTGATTTTTCTATCCAGTTTCAGCTGAAGTTTGTGCATGATGTCGAAATTACCGATCTTTTCGGTCAAGACGGCGTCTACTTCTTCGGAGGGACGATGAGCCTTGCAGATATGTTCTCCCTCAGAATAGGCCTCCATCACTACAGCTCCCACTACGGCGATGCGGTGTTCAAAAACCTCAAGCCGAAGCCGGGTGATGAGATAGATCCAAATTACAAGTATATCAGAATGAACAGCTTCGTCGTTGCCTTGTCTGTAGAGCCTGTCGACGGGATCAGGCTCTATGGCGAGTACAGTACCCTGGCACCAGGAGTCACTGCTACCTACAAACCCTACATGTTCAGTCCTTTTTGGTATGATACATACTGTAACACAGGATACCCTGATACATACAATGCGCGCATCATCAATTTTGGCGCTGAATTCTCCTATCCCATCTTCAAGAAACTCGGTAAAACTACAATCGCCTATGATTGCCATATGTATGAAGAGGGGAAAATCAGATATAGAGATGCATCAGGTGAGCTGCAGGATCCTGTGTATGATAAAGACGCACCTTGGGAAGTCGAGCACGGGGTAGTCCTGGCACAAGAGGTCAATGATCTCATGTCCTTGGAAATCGGCTATTTCAATGGAAGGCATCTGCTGAACAACTTCTATTTCCAGAGGTCTTCGTATTTGAGAGTCGGGATGCGAATCGACTTTGATGGATCTGTAACCCTGTACAATTCGACAAACAAACAATAAAAATAGAGGTAAGGGATGAAAAAAACACCTGTGTTGCTTCTTCTTTTGATATTGGGCACATCTTCACTCTTCGCTGGATTTGGGTATAGACTCGACCTGTTGTCTTTCGATCCGCTTTATACAGAATACCAGGCAGATAAGTACAGGACCGGTATGAGTTTCGATTATGCCTATGTGGCCGATGGCTTTCCTGACTATGTCTACCAGGACTGGCGGCAGGCGAATCAAGTAGGTGACGAAAAAAACGATGCGATGGTTTTCGAGTTGAACCGCAAACTTACACAAGAACCTTTCGTAGGGATCTTGAACATCGGTGAGACGCTGTCGCTCCTTAGGCACACGTTCAGTTTCGATGCCTGGCTCAGCCCCATATCCATTGATTTCTCCACACAGGGCATGATCAGTTTCATTATGGATGGGCAGGTGGCTGATAACATTGGCTTTGATGGTGCCTATTTCTTTGGCACTACCATAAGAGCGGCAGACCGCTTCTCCTTGAGAGCTGGCTTCCACCACTACTGTTCACACTATGGGGATGCTATTCTCAAACGTATCGACAACCATGCAGTTCCAGGAGGGCTGTCAGATCTGGACAAATTCTGGATCACCTATAAGTACGTCAGAATGAACGGCATCGCTATCGGGATCTCTGTAGACCCCGTCACCTGGCTCAGGGTGTATGGTGAATACAATTTTCTGCCCAAGAATATAAAGAGCTGGCGCCCGGTAATCTTCCGACCGAATTGGACAGATCTCACCCCCCACAATAACTACCCTGATGAATATGGGGCTCGTATCATTAACTTCGGCTTCGAGCTTGAATATCCTATTTTCAGGAAATGGGGAAATACCATCTTCGCCTACGACTGCCATCTGTATGAAGAAGGAAAAATCATGTACAGGGACGTACATGGCAAACCAGATCAAAGCATGACCCCTGTGTATGATCCGGGGGCACCTTGGGAGATGGAACACTCCTTCCTTCTTGCTCAGGAGATCAATGATTCCGTTTCTTTCGAATGTGGATATCGACATGGAAGGTTCCCATCTAATTCTTTCTACTATCAGCGTTCGTCCTATTTCTTCTTAGGTGCAAGATTCAATCCCAATCCAACTGTGAATCTGATCAATACAGAAAAATAGGGTGTAGGCGGGTAAAGCCCGTAAGAAGGGTCTAAACCTGTCGCCGAGGCAATAAAGGACTTCATCCTGTCACAGGATGCTGTAAACGCCGACGAGACACGCTTGCAAGTCCTTGACGAGCCTGGACGTAAGGACACCCTTGATTCCTGGATGTGGGTAATCTGCAGTGCGACC
>NZ_JAEKNT010000535.1 GCF_016406725.1 Sphaerochaeta sp. S2
GAGCATCTCTCAGAATTGCTTACCTTGATAGACACGTTGGCAACTGAACTGCAATAAGATTATCTTACACGTACAATAAAACGTTTCATTCTCTTGTAGCTGTCCACCATATTTTCATGGTGGACTTTCTTTGGATCGAAGCGTAGCACACTGAAAGTTATCTGGATGCAGAACCCGATCAAGACCGCACTGAGAAGGGTCCCCCACCCCAGCATGCCACCAAGGAGAAAACCAACCAGGGAGACTGCAATCTCCAGGATTCCACGACAGGTACCGGCTGACCATCCACTTTTTCTGGAGAGAAATACCATCAGGGAGTCACGCGGACCCGCCCCATAGCCAGTGGAGATATAGAGATAGGAGGCAAAGGAGATGACAAAGAGCCCTCCGATCATCTGTAGTGCACCGATTGCAGGGTTGGATCGCTCAGGAAACAGCCCACTGTCCAGCAAGACATTGATAAAAAGACCAATGACCACCATATTGCTGATGGTTCCCACTCCTATCTTTTCTCCACCCAAGAGGACAATAAGACCAAGTAAGAGCCCAACAATAATCGTCATACTGCCTATCTTCATGGAAAACAGGGCTGACAGTCCGGCATGGAACACATCCCATGGGCTGTAGCCTATATGTGCCTGCATCGTCAGTACAATACCAACCGCATAAGCAAACAAACCAATGGATAGACGCACCAAGCGCCCCACTTCTTTTTTCATGCCACTCCTACCAAAACTTTTTCAAACCTTCTGCTTGTACTACCCAACCTTCTTTCGGGAAACCAGGATACGGAGTTTCACTTCCCTCCCAACCGCCTGCCATCAGGGCAAGAGCAAGAAGGAGTGCACCGTTACCAGGAAGGTACAGAGGGAGGTCTTCCTTTGGTCTTTGGGCATTGTGCCCATTTTGAGTATAGGTGTTTTTCGGCGAGTCCATCAACAAGAGGTCAAGAGCCATTTCTGGTTTTCCCAATCTTGCTGCGGTCATGGCCATCAAGGGGAAGTCCCACCCCCATAGCTCATTGAGCTGCCACTTCTCCATAACATGCATGAGGGATTGTTCCATAACCTTAGGATCGACATCTCTTCCGTCAAGCAGACCAAGACTGAACAGAAGGGAGGGATGGTCGTAGGCATAGGCTGTGTAGGTATCGGGGCAATTCTCCTGAGCAAGATAGAGCCCATCTCTCATCGGAAGAGGGGCCAGATTGTCCAAAACATGCTTCCATTTGGGATCAACGGGTTGCTCAAACTGTTCCATGAAATCAATGGCCTCCGAGAGCGCCCATCTCCAATAAGAGAGCTCGAAGGTCGGGTTGACGGTTTGCTCAGAATCATGGTTTTCCTGTACAGGTATTACCGGAGGACCAATGATGTAAGATTTTCTCTTCTCATCCCAAATGACATAGTCCACCATGAAGTCAGCAGTTGCCTTGACGACTGGAACCCAGGAAGAAAGCAACGCTGACTCTGGATGCGTTTTTCGTAGGAGAGAGCCGTAGAATATCGGATGAGGCTGTTGCCAACAGAGCAAGGTACCAATGGCAGAGGGACTGTCATTTCCACTTGGGTCGGTCATCTTGGGCCATCGCCCACCCTGGTAGCCTTGGCTCCTGGCCCGCTCATATGCCCCAGGGAGAATATCGAGATAGTAGGAAAGAGAACGCTCCAACAGATGAGGCTGACCATAAAGGGCAAAGTGTGCAGCATGAAGGAGGTGCATCTCCAGATGGAACTTGCCATACCAGCTATTGCAGGTAAGACCAGTCTCTGGTGGAGGCGTATTCCCGCTGCACTGGATGGCAAGCAGATAGCGTGAGAGGATCCCTCTTCGCTGCAATTCTTGTGCTCTTGGATCTGATGAGGAGGAAAGGTCAATAAAAGCACCATCCTGCCAGAAGGAGGCCCAGTGAAGAGTACAAGCATCAAGTGCTTGGTTGAAGTCCACTACTTCTTGCCTCTCCTGCCCATGTTGGAACAACACACCAACCTCCAGCATCTCTTGGGAAGCAGTAATTATGAACTCATGTGTTGCTGATTGTCTAAGGCAGGCATGCTTGCTTAGCAGTATATGTACCTCATAATGCATTGTATCAACGGTTCTCTTGATGCAATATCTTCCATCACCGTACTCCACCAAAACACTTTGGTGACTCTCAGGTTTTGTATAATCACTGGCGGTAATATCATGGGATGGATAGGGAAAGCGTAAGACAAGATGCAATTTCCCTCTCTTAAGCAGTGGGGACTTTAGGCGAAAGGATAGTTGGTCTTGCTTTGGATGACAGAGGGTATGAACCTGTACAGGTTCATCTTCTACCATAAAGTCACTGGTAATAACCCCGCTGTACAGATCCAGTTCCTGTGTGAAGGATGTACCATTGTTGATGTCATACGGACCACTCGCTTGCAAACCAATATGAGCAAGATTGCATCGGTGAGGATTTACCCTGAGATCATGAAAAAGCTCCTCTTGGGCGGTATCATCACTCATATAGCCGACAGTTCTGCCTGCATGCTCATACTGCTTCAGTCTGAGCCGATCGTAGTGCTTCTCTTCCTTTCCTGGGTAGTTGTGCAACCCCCAGCTGGACAGGGTACACAGTGGAGTCTTGCCCTTTATATGGGCAATCCGGCTCTGTGTCCCGGTACAGTCAACGGTATAGGCAAGGTTCCCATTTCCCACAGAGAGAAAGGAATCGGGGTCCCAAGCGTGTACCTTGGGATTCATCTCCTGGACCAGTCTTTTTCTCTCTATCGGCATGCAAGACCTCCCTCAGTTTCAGTAAGAGGAACAAAAAATGGTCTCTCATTCGGGGTCTTGTTTGGGCTATGGTAGGTAAGATAGAGTTCTCCTTCAAAGGTCTGGAAGATCATGCCATGCCCACCATCACTGCTTATCAGTGGCATTGTTTGCTGTTTCCAAGGACCTCGTATCGTTCCACTTTCGCTGGTCGCATATCCCATTGCATACCCAGAGGGGGCAACACTGGACCAAAGCATCAAGAGCGTACCATCACTGGTTCTGTGCATAAACGGACCATCGGTCACTTTTGCATCAACCAACCCAGTACCATCCCTTCTGGGAAGTGCTTTCGGCCAAGAAGCCTCTGAAGCCCTGAAAAGCAGTACAGGATCCCCAATTGGCGTACTGAGATCACTGCTCAATTTCCTGGCACATACCTCTCCATCATTGATCTGCACCCACTCATGGCAGAAGACAATCCAAGGCTGTGCTGTATCGTCAAGGAAGAAAGTACCATCCAGGCACTCCCACTCCAGCGGGGTGGCAGGTTCATCCGAAACGGGAAGAAAGGGACCCATGGGAGATTCACTGACAAGGATATGGGTACCGCGACAGTGTCCCGGGGCAGTGAATGTCGCAAAGAGATAGTACTTGCCCTGATAGGTGTGTACCTCAGGAGCCCAGAAGTTATGGGTTCCCCAAAAACCTTCCGGAGGGGTAAACACTGTAAAAGGGCCCTCCCACTCAAGCAAGTCAGTACTGCTGTACACTTCAAAGCTAACCCCAGGAGCTTTCCACGGATCCTTGTCAGTGGTTCCGTAGAGGTAATAGCTTGTGGATTCCTTATCGGAAAGCACAAAAGGGTCACGCATCTGTATCTCATCCAGTTTCATCACACATACTCCTTGGTTTGAGTGTGATTATATCCTACAAGGGCTCCCCAAGAAAGTACGATTTCTTTTTCATTTGTATGGTAGGGAAAATCTGTCTATACTGGAATGTATGCAAACACTATTGGAATGGGAATATCTAAAAGCACTATCGGTTATTGTCGTTGGTTCACTTATCTTGTTGTTGGTGAATATCATCCTTAAACGTAGAATCCGTAAAATGGAGGCAAAGAAACAGGAAGGGAAGAAAACCATCAACCTGAATTTCATGCGGTTCTTCCAGAAAATTGCTGTTCCCTTGGCCTTCCTTGGATTGCTGACTGTAGCGGTGGAGATGGTGGCATTTGATGATCAGATCCAGAAAATCGTTAAGATCAGTTTTTCCATCATCATGACCTTCATCATTGTCCGTTCTCTCAACAAAACACTTGAATTGGCATTCTCACGATACTTTGATCATGATTGGGCAAACCATGACCGGGAGAAAAATCTCAGACCCTTGTTGTCCTTGATCAAATTCATCTTCTGGATCATCGGTATCATCTTCCTGATGGCAAATCTCGGCCTCGACGTCTCCACTGCCCTTGCCGGCCTTGGCGTTGGCGGTATTGCTGTAGCCATTGCCGCCCAGGGAATCCTTGGGGATCTCTTCAGCTACCTGGTCATCTTCTTTGATAAACCTTTTGAGTTGGGTGACTTTATCGTCTTTGGTGACAAGGCAGGCGTGGTTGAACGGATTGGCATCAAATCAATCCGCATCAGGGTACTCTCCGGTGAGTTGATGATCATCGCCAACTCCGACCTGACCGCTGCACGCGTGCACAACTACAAGCAGATGCTCAGGCGTAGGGTTGTCTTCAAGATTGGCGTACTCTATGAGACCCCAGCAGAGAAACTGGAGAAAATACCAACCATCATCAAGGATATCATCGGCTCAGTACAGACCATTGAAGGGGTCATCTGTGACCGGTCCCACTTCTTTGCCATCGGGGACTCCTCCCTCAACTTTGAAACGGTCTACTACGTGCCAACCAATGACTATAACATCTATATGGATACCCAGCAGGAGATCTATCTCAAACTCGTGAGGGCATTCAAGGAAGAAGGCATTGAGTTTGCCTACCCGACCCAATTGGTCTACACCAAGGCAGGGGCAAGCAGCACAGTAAAAACAGAGGTGGTTCCTCCTCCTCAGATCACAAAGTAGCCAATACCCTCATGGTCATACTTCTTTTTCACCAGTTGTATGGCCATCTCAATGCTCCGGAGGGTTGCATCCTCGCAGTACATGATCAAGACAAAATTCTCCTCCGGCCACACATCATCCCCAAGCTTGGGGATGGTGTTTCCTTTTCCATGGGCAGTGGGAATAATTGTATAATGCATTGGTACAGCATAGTGCTCAAGTGCTTCCAGGACATCTTCCAGAATCGCCTGGGCTGCTATGATTTCCACTCTTCTCATCTCATTCCCCCTCCGCATAGTTTTCAATACTCTCTACATCCTGCTTCTTTTTATCTTTGTTGAAGAGTGCATAGAGCACCGGTGTGAAGAAAATGGTCATCAGTGTACTGATCGTCATTCCTCCAATGATGGTTTGCCCGATAGGCTGGATCTGCTCTGCTCCTTGTCCTCCAAAGAAGGCAAGGGGGATCATACCGAAGATGGTGGTCAAACTGGTCATAAGAATCGGCTTGAGGCGGTTTCCACCTGCCTCAATACAAGCCTCTCTGATCTTCAGTCCACGCTTTCTCAGCAGATTGATGTATTCGATCAAGACGATACTGTTGTTTACCACAATACCAGCCAATATGATCAGGCCGATCGCACTGATCAAGCTGAATGTTTCTCCGGTTATCAGATAGATACCCACAACACCGACAAGCATAAGCGGCATGGAGAGAAGGACAATGAAGGGATTCCTGAATGATTCAAACAGGGATGCCATTACCCCGAACACCAACACGATTGCGAGAACCAAGATCAACCAAACCTGGCTGAACATCTGTGTCATGTCGGCAAAATCACCACCATATTCAATGAAGACATCACCTGATGGCTGAAGTTGTTCTTTCACCAAGGCTTTGATGTCCTCTTCTGCCTGGCTCACTGCATAACTCCCTTGCAGTCCACCAACCACGTGGACTGTGCGCATCTCATTCTCACGATTGATGGAAACAGGGCCTGTAGCTCTCTCTATGGAGGCTACATTATCCAAGCTGATCTTCTCGCCCATGGAGTTGCGTACAAAGATACGCCTAAGGTCGAGCTCACTGGAGCGGTCCTCATCCTGAAGGATGACCACCACATCCGTCTCACTCCCGTCGCTCTTCAGTTGGGTAGCAGTAAGCCCATTTACACTGTAGCTTATCTCATTGGCAATACTCTGCATGGTAAGGTTGTAGGCATAGGCACGTTCGCGATCGATCACCACCCTGAATTCGGGTAGGCCTTGGGTGAAGTCAGTACGAACTTCCGTTACTCCCGGCAGATTCTCCTCGATCAGGTCACGGATTTGCTCAGCAGTGGCGACTGCTAGGTCCAGATTATCGCTTTTTACCACCACATCAACAGGGTTTATATTCCCAAGTCCCATGGACATCTGGCTGAATGAGAATGAGGCGGATGGGTAGAGTGGGAAGTATTGTCGGAGCTTCTCCTGCACAGTTTGCATGCTGTCAGCACCCTCTTCATCGGAGAGAGAGATCTGCAAGGAACCACTGTTGGTCCCTCCCCCGCCGAACAGGCCTCCACCACCGACGGTCACGATCAGGTCCTTGTACCCGACTATATCCTGCTTTGCCTGAGCTTCCAGATCACGAAGAAGGCTCTCAGTTGTTTCAAGGGTGGTTCCCTCGGGGAGTGTTGCACTCACCGTAACTGATGTTTCACTCATGGTTGGGTAGAGGCTCTGATGCATCGCACCATAGGCTTGAAAGGTCAGAACCATGATCATTACCACCAACAACAGCGTAAGCCAGCGGTAATCGATGAGAAGCGAGAGCACACGCTTGTATCCTCGGTCCAGAGCCTCGAAGGCATCCTCTGCCTTGTCATCAATGAAGCGAAGTAGACGGAGCCTAAGCGGCTTCTGTTTACGGGTATAAATTTTCACATAGCTGCTGGAGAGCACGGGGATCAAGGTAATGGAGACAACCAAGGAAGCAAGCAGACTGATGATGATGGTTCCCGCCATCGGGGTAATCATCTCCCCAAGCATCTCAAGGTTGCTTCTCAGCAGTACCATTGGAACAAATACACATACCGTGGTCAGGGTGGATGCAACAATTGAGACAATCATTTCCTTGGTACCAAGGATTGCTGCTGCATGCAGTTTAGCCCCTCGTTCGCGATAGCGGAAGATATTTTCCAGAACAACGATTGAGCTGTCTACCGTCATACCCAGCCCAAGGATAAGCCCGGTCAGGGTCATCAGGTTCAACGAGTAGCCTAAGAAGAACATGGAAAGTACGGTAAGGAGCATGGAGATCGGAATTGCTACGCCAATGATCAGGGTAGACTTGAAACTCCTCAGGAATATGAAGAGCACGACCATGACCAGAATCACTCCGTAGAGCAACGATTCATACACAGCATTGATGGTGGATTCAACCATCGTGGAAGTATCCACGATGACATCCAAACTCAGGTCATCAGGAAGCTCAGTATTCAACTGGTCTATGAGTTCATGGACCCGCTTGGCAACCTGTACCGTATTGGCATCAGATTCCTTCGAGACAGAGAGATACACCCCAGGCTCACCATTGATGTATACCTGGCTTGTTGCATCGCGGAATGCATAGGAGACTGTAGCCAGGTCCTTGAGGCGGATAACACTCGACCCTGTCACGTTGCCGGTATTGTCATAATTCGGGAGGCTCATGATCATGACATTCTCAATCTCTTCGAGGGATGAGAACTCTGCATCGGTCCTGAGCAGGTAGGAG
>NZ_JAEKNT010000536.1 GCF_016406725.1 Sphaerochaeta sp. S2
TCGCAGACCCACATGAAATCTGCAATGTATGTGGTCTTGAGGGGTTGTCCTATATGCTGGAGGCATCAAAAGAGACAGCGTTGCAAGCTTTCTTTATGGTGCCTTCCTGTGTCCCGGCTACTACCTTTGAGCATAGTGGGACTGTATTGGAAGCAAAGGATATCAAGGAAGCCTTGCAACATGAGAGAGTTCTCGGCTTGGGTGAGATGATGGACTTCCCTGGGGTTGTAGCTGGGACAGACCTGGTCCTGGACAAGATCATGGAGGCGAAACGCCTACATAAGGTTACAGATGGCCATAGTCCAGCGATCAGCGGAGCAGAGCTTGATGCCTATGCAAGTACAGGGATCTTAACCGACCATGAGTGTGAGAACGAGCAAGAGTTGCGTGACCGAATCCGACGTGGTATGTATGTCATGCTCCGTGAAGGGTCGGCTTGTAAAAATGTACTGATGCTGCTGGGAGGAGTGACCGAAAAAAACAGCAGACGTTGTGTTTTTTGCACTGATGACCGGCAACCGAAAAGCATTCTCACCGATGGGCACATCAACAACAATGTACGTATTGCAGTACAGGATGGACTCGATCCAATCGAGGCTATCTGTATGGCCACCGTTAATAGCACAGATTGCTATCATCTTACCGACCGAGGTGCGATTGCACCTGGTAAACGGGCAGACTTCTTGCTCTGCAATGACCTGAAAGAGTTTTCCATGCATCAGGTGTATGTAGCAGGAACGTTGGTAGCTGAAGATGGGGTTATCTGCAAGGCTGCAAAGGCAAAGCATGATGAGAGAGTCTCTGGCAAGATGCAAGTCAAGGATTTTTCAGTCAAGCGTCTGCGCCTACCACTATCCAGCCCAAATGTTCGTGTAATCGACATCATCCCAGGGGGGGTGGTTACTGGAGCAGGAGAGGCTACCGTAACGGTTGAAAACGGAGAATGGGTTCATGACGAAAGTCAGGATATCATCAAGCTTGCAGTGGTTGAGCGTCACACAGGAACAGGAAATGTGGCTGTGGCGCTCTTGCGTGGGTATGGCTTGCAGGGTGGGGCAATGGCTACATCCGTTGCCCATGATTCACACAACATCATTGTAGCAGGGGATGATGATGAGGATATGGCTATGGCTGTAGAGCACTTGATCTCCATTGGTGGTGGTATGGTAATCGTGAAAAAGAAGAAAATACTGGCTTCCTTTGCACAGAACGTTGCTGGTTTGATGAGCTACGAGGCAGGCTCAGTTATTGCTGAGCAGCTGGACAAACTTCATCATATTGCGCAGGAATCACTACATATCGGTAAGGAAATCGATCCCTTCATGACACTCTGTTTTATGTCATTGCCGGTTATCCCTGCCTATAAGTTAACCGATATGGGGTTGTTTGATGTAAGAAGTTTCAGCTTTGTTCCTCTGGAGCTCAATAGATAAGTGTTTTTGTACCGACTTGGGCAACGGTTAGCTCGGTATCATAGAGGGTGGTCAGCATGGCAGTGTTGACCACCTCTTCTTTTGGCCCGTAACAGAGCAGGGAACCCTTCTTCACCATCGCAACATGGCTGGCAAGTTCGTAAGCAAGGTTTGCGTCATGCGTGGTAAATAGAAGGGTTTTTCCCTTAGCATGCAGCTGTTTCAGGATGGTAAGAACCCTTTTCCGGTTGGCAGGGTCCAATGCACTTGTAGGCTCATCGAGCAAGAGCATGGAACTCTGTTGGGCAATGGCCCTTGCAAGCAGCAACAACTGATGTTCTCCTCCGCTCAAGGTAGTGATATGCCTCTCTGCATAGTTAACCAAACCCACATCATACAGTGCCTGATAGGCTATCTCTGCATCCACTTCACTTGGTGTTCCCAGCCCTGAAAGATAGGGGGAACGCCCAAACAGCACGTAATCGATCAGAGAAAAGGAGAAGTTGTATTGTTCGAATTGGGGAACCAAGGCTAATGTTCTCCCGAGCTCTTTCCGCCCATAGGAGGAGATTGGTTTCCCATATAATGATACCTGGGCACTCTTCTGCCATCCCAACAGGACATCGAGCAGTGTTGATTTACCTGCTCCATTGGAACCCAGGATAGCTACACTCTGTCCTTCTTCTACGGAGAGTGAGACATCATCGAGCGCTTTGGTGCCGCTCGGGTAAATGAAACTCAGATGGTTTACCGTCAAAGCGTTCATGCTTTGCCCTCCTGGTGCTTGAGTGAGAGGATGATCATAAAGATAATGGCCCCAATGAAGCTGGTGAGCAGTCCGATGGGAATCTCGGTAGCCAGGACGGTCCTGCCAATGGTATCGCAGACCAGGAGAAAGAATGATCCCAAAATCATGGAACCGGGAAGGCTGGTGGAGCTGTCGGAACCAAACAACTTACGACCCAGGTGAGGGGTGATCAAACCAACCCAGCCGATCAGACCGGTGATGGAAATGGTGACCGTGGTCCCTACCGTGGCAACTATCAGAAGAATGATCCTATCTCGCTTGGGGTTCATCCCCACAGAGAAGGATGTCTTCTCCTGGAGACTAAGCAGGTTGAGTTTCCATCTATATCCCAAGAGTATGGCCATACTGAGAATGACCACCCATAGAATGGAGAGAATCTGGGCCCATGAGGCATTCCAGAGCCCTCCCATCATCCAGAAAGTGATGTCTTGCAGATCCTTGGTAGGTTCCGCCACCAATTTTATCACACCTAGTGCACTGGAGAAGAGGGCTGATACCGCTATTCCGCTAAGCACCAACCGTAACAGCCAACCTCCAAACCTGAAACGGGTTGCAAGCAAGTAGGAAGCAAGCAAGGCCAACAGCCCAAAGAACGTAGCGCTTAGTTGTACAAAGAGGGTTGATCCCACTCCCATGACAATCATCAATGCCGCTCCGAAGGCCGATCCTTGGCTTACACCCAGGAATCCAGGTTCAACCAAAGGATTTGAGAACAGCATCTGGAACGTGAATCCGCTTGCACTGAGCATTGCCCCGGCAAGCAAGGCCAGAACAATACGAGGAAGCCGGATGCGCAGGAAGATACTCCTGGTCATGGCATTGGTTGACCAGTCTGTTGGGAATCTGAATCCGGCAGTGGGATACCTCCCCGCAAAGAGGAACAGGAAGGCCAGGAGCAGTGTTGCTCCCAGCATTCCTAGAAGGAGTCCCGTTCGTCGTTTACGCTCTGCCTGATAGCGCTGATGGGCATTCATAGTGCGTTGATGGCAACAGAATTACTATAGCGGTCTCTCAGGAAACCAAGCTTATTCTCATCGGTGAGATGATAGAAATCCTGGTAGAAGGAGGTGACCTCATCACGCATGTTCAGCTCAGGATAGCGCTCAGGATAGACTTCTGAAGCCAGCCACTGCAGACCAAGGATCCAGGAGGCAACAGGCTGGATATAGTTCATCATATCATAGGGACTTGCCTTTACCTGTCTGTTCTCTACCGCTCTGAGAGTTGACCATATCTCTGACTCATAGATTGCCTCGATGTATTGGTCAGTCGGGGTACGGTAGCTCACAACGATAATGATATCAGGGTCCCAAGCAGCAATCTGTTCGAAACTTACCGTAGACCAACCGTTTGCTGCCTTGTTGGCACCTTTCCAAACTGCCTCGGCACCAATGGTCTCGACCATCCATGTCTGCATCCACTCATCAGGTGCAATCTTATAGGAGTAGGTGTTGTCGGAGGTATTTGCCTGGAGGAGGAGTACACGTTTCCTGTCCTTTGCATCGATTGAGGAGGCTGTCTCCCTGATTGGATCAAGCCGCTGTTCGTAGAGATCAAGTATTTCAGCAGCTCGTGTATTGTTCTTCAGAAGCCTGCCAAGCTCAGCTACCTCTCTCTTCCAATCCTCGTAGGATTCCAGATTCATCGTAAAATTGGGTACCCCAAGTTGGTCAAGCTTTTGTGCAATAGAGGTAAAGTGGGTTGCCTTGGTCAACACCAGATCACTCTGGTAGCTGGCGATTTCTTCCACACTGGCTACCTGACTGATACGTGGGTTGTCATCCAACGAGGGCCTGATGAATGAGAAGAAATCTCCTAATCCCTGGTCAGTCTTGGGAAGGGTAAGGTCCATGTCAGTAACCTCAGGGAAGAGGAATAATGCGTTCGCTGGCATATTGCCCGCTTTTCCTGCAATCAATACCTTTGATGGCTTTTCCTGTAATTTGAGTGTTCTCCCATTTGCATCGACTGCCTGGTAGTAGTCACTCTCCTGTATTGCCTGTTCAGCCGCTCCTTGTGCAAAGAGCAAAGCTGGGATCATGCAGAGTAGTAAGGCTAAGGTTCTAAACTTCATAGATGGGTCTCCTTTGTTGCGATTGGTTGCAGTTTACCATTATACTTTTCAAAAGGCAATCGCAAATCAGAACCTCTTCAATCTTTATCACCTTGATAGCTTCCCATAATCAGTTTAGTGTATACTTACTGTATATAAGGGACTGACTATGGAATCAACATACTTGCAACAGAGCATTCGTTCCTTGAGAAAGAGTGCCAAACGCCTTGCCTCCAGTACGGAAACGGAACGCAACCAACTTCTCCAAATGATTGGAGAGGGTTTGCGTCGTGACTGGGAAACCATCAAGGTTGCGAATGAGAGAGACATTCTCAAAGCGAAAGAATCAGGGCAGAGAGAATCCCTGGTCAAGAGACTGGTTTTCAATGATGAGAAGCTGCATGCATCCCTGCTTGGGTTGGAACAAGTAGCTTCCCTGCCAGATCCAATTGGCACTATCAAGCAACGAAGGGAACTAGATGAGGGGCTCTTGCTTGAGCAGATTGTCGTTCCCATTGGTGTCATCGGCATGATCTTTGAAGCACGACCAGATGCCTTGATCC
>NZ_JAEKNT010000537.1 GCF_016406725.1 Sphaerochaeta sp. S2
GAATATTACTGCTTTCACCGATATGCAACAGATGATCAAGGAAGAAGAGGTTGATGCGGTTATCATAACCACCCCTCATCCATTGCATAAGGAGCATGCCATTACTGCCTTGCAGGCAGGAGCCCATGTTCTGGTAGAGAAACCTATGGCACTGACCGTAAGCGAGTGTGATGCCATGATCGAGGTTGCAAGGCAAGAAAAGAAACAGCTTGCGGTTATCAGCCAACGTCGTTGGTTCCCCGCAAGTCAGCGAATCAGGAAGGCTATCGATGAGGGGAAACTTGGCACTCCCATGATCGGTCAGGTAACCATGCTGGGCTGGAGAGATGAGGAGTACTACAACAGTGACCCATGGAGAGGCAAGTGGGACAGTGAGGGTGGTGGTGTCTTGATAAACCAGGCGCCTCACCAGTTTGACTTGCTCTGTTGGTACCTTGGATCAGTCAAGGAAGTCTACGCACAGTGGGAGAACGTGAACCACCCATACATCGAGGTAGAGGATACCGCTGTTGGTACGGTACGGTTTGAGAGCGGTGCAATTGCCTCGATACTGGTATCGAACTCCCAAAAGCCTGGTATTCACGCCAAGGTACATGTCCACGGTTCAAGTGCTGCTTCGGCAGGAGTACAGACAGATGGCGGGGCGATGTTCATTGCAGGAAGAAGCGGAATAGCAGAGCCACCTGTAACTGATCTCTGGACCATTGAAGGTGAACAGCAGAATATTGGAATATGGAAGACAGAAGATACCAATCTCTTCAACTCAATCGATCCAGTTGCCTACTTCTTTACGCTGCAGATTGAGAACTTCACCCAGGCACTCTTGAAGAAAGGCCCACTTATCTCCTCTGGTGAGGAAGGAAGGGAGACCGTCAAGCTGATCGAAGGCATGTACAGGAGCCAGAGAGAAGGAAAACCTGTAAGGTATTAAACAGAAAGCCAAACTGGAGAAATCCCCACTATACCCCCCTTTCAATCGAGAGGGGGGCATTCTTCATCATCTAATCAAATCAGCCAGCTGCTCACCCAATATTTCTTGACAAATCATCAGTTTGGTATAGTATATACGTACATACATACATTTAGATACATTAGAGGATGAAGGAGCCAAACATGCCCACCTATACCCCTGCGCAGAAACCCACCATGTACTTTATCGGAGTGACTACCACCAAGTCATCAATCATGAAAGTATTTCCCAAATGGATGGAGCATTTTGGAATCGATGCCGAGCTGAAAGGGATCGACTTTGCACCACACTCCGCACCAGAAGCATACAGAGAAGCTGTCTCCTTCATTAAGAATGATCATCACTCCCTAGGAGCTTTGGTCACCACCCATAAGCTCGATTGTTACCAAGCAAGCAAGGACTTGTTCGAAGGAACTGGGCCCTACACCAAGTTACTGCATGAGGCGAGTTCCATCAGTAAACGGGGAAAAGAACTCTGGGCACACGCAAAGGACCCAATCACCAGTGGCCTTGCCTTGGAAAATCATATGCCCAAAGGATATTTCACCAAATTTGATGCTTCCATGCTTCTCTTGGGCGCTGGAGGCAGCTCACTTGCACTCAGTCTTTACCTGATCAACAAGGCAAAAGAGTCCGATGACGTTCCAAAGCACATCATCATTACAAACCGCAGTGAGAAACGATTGGAAGAGATGAAGGCTATCCATGCGACTCTGAAAAGCCCCATAGCATTCACGTATGAACTCTGTCCCACACCAGAGGAGAATGATGCTGTGATGCAGAGATTGCCAGAGGGTTCTCTCGTGATCAATGCAACAGGACTTGGAAAGGATGGCCCAGGCTCCCCTCTTCCTGATAACGCACACTTCCCCAAGAATGGATATGTTTGGGAGTTCAACTACCGGGGTGAGCTGCAGTTCCTCAGCCAGGCAAAGGCAGCACAAGAAGAAAAAAAGCTTACCATCGTGGATGGTTGGCAGTATTTCATATATGGATGGACACAGGTCATTGCAGAGGTCTTCCATATTGATATCCCTGTCAGCGGCCCCGCATTCGACACCATCTGTGATATCGCATTGAAAGCAATAAAATAATCAGGAGGAATGATAAAAAGTCAGTAGGTGGTTACTGAGGCTCTGTCTGAAGGGTGTATCATTATAGATACAAGGTTGGAAGACAGAGTAGGTGCAAGTTCGACATGTTTGATGGTCGTAAGAGGCCGATTAGGAGAATGAAG
>NZ_JAEKNT010000538.1 GCF_016406725.1 Sphaerochaeta sp. S2
CCTTCACTCAGCGTATTCGTGGCAAGAGTTCCGTCTTCCCGCTTGATGCAATAATAGTTCTCTTTTCCATCTGCTGGTTGGATTGAGAAATTTGTAAAACCATATCCCTTTAAGGATCTATTGATTTCATCGATGGGAGGCTGTACGCTTGTTATATTCCTTCCCCTTTCTTCAATTGTTACCTTAAGATTATCGACTTCTGCTTTCTTGGCATCTCTAGCCCTTTTGATGCCTGCAATAGCCTTATTAACATCGGCAATATCCTTCTGGTATGTCCTTATCAGACTAGCAGTATCATGAATACTGCTTGCCCACACATCATCACGAAGTGAAATTTCTTCTGTATCGCGCTGGTCAACCAATCGGTTGTGCACATCAATTAGCGTATTTGCTGATTCAATTAGGTCTGTTATCTCCTTAATAATATCTCCTACATCAAAAATTGAAATGCGTTTACCTGGCTCTACAATCTTTTCTTCAATCCTTTTCGCTTGATCATCAAATATACTCTTAAGAAGTTCCATTTTCGCTGTATATGTATCGACGTTCAGTTTGCTAGTTTGAATAGAATCATTTTTATCTTGTATTGCAATCTCGATGGCATCAATTATTTGTTTAGCAGAATTCCTGTACTCATCGAGCAGCACACATATGAGATCAACTTTGCGTTTATATTCCGTATCAAAGAAAGATTCTAGCTTTTTGCGAAAATCACTTGAAAGGGTCTCTTGCTGGCAGAACGGACACACCTTTGATTCTGCTTTAATATACTGTCGCCCTTGATCAACCCACGAAGAATTACCCAGTTCATCTATTAGATCAGCAATATCTACATCACGACTACCTGCAATGACAGTATCCCAAATGCTATCATTCCGGATTTCATCGAGGTGTTTAAGTGACCTATCAATATTAACTTCAAATTTACTGCGTCTCTCCGGTTTCGAAGCATAGAGCGTCTGTGCACGTTTCAATAGCGTCTGCCATTCACAGATGGTTCCTATATGCCCCTGAATTCCAGCAATACGACGATTCAGTTCCGCTAGGAACTTATCCTTGCTCCTTCGAAGCCCTTCAAAAGCTTTTTGGAAATCGGTCTCATTACGTTTTAAAATCTGACTCCACGCATCTTCCTTGAATCGAGCTTCATGAGCCGGCTTTTCTTCATCTGCTTTCTTCCTGTAGGAACTACAAAGGGCTTCCCAATCCTTTGTCTTCTTCTCATACTCCTGCTTTAGTTGTTCAAGCTCACGAATGTCTTCTATTGTGGCGCTACCAAGGGTGAAAACACCCTGTATTTCCTGCTGAAGATTAGTTTGGCGGTATGATCGGATGGACTAGTCATGGGAATTTCTTGCACCGTATCTTAAAGGCCTACAGTATATCAGTGTTGGCGGTGCCGGGGGGACCTCGGTAAAACCATACACTTGCAGAACAGATTCTGACTTGGGCCTTTCAAAAAGTGACTACTGAAATGTGCGCAGATCAATTCAGTGTCACGAGACCGAGGATTAATTGGTTGCATGGCAAAAAATATCAGAGAGAGGATAGCCTACTATGATTAAGGCAATAAAAATGAGTAACTGTACGCCTTATCAGCAGGCTGAAGTCTCAGATTGTAAAAAGATTAATTTCATCTTTGGAGCTAATGGCAGTGGAAAGTCAACAATCAGTTCTTTTCTTGCAGGAGCCACTGATTCACGATTCTCTTCATCCTTCATAGA
>NZ_JAEKNT010000539.1 GCF_016406725.1 Sphaerochaeta sp. S2
ATTCTCATAATAGGAGCTGATGATGAAACAAACCGTTGAATTTGACAAGATACAGCAACAAATGCAGAAAGGTGTCATCACCCTTAATGGGTTCCTTGGGGACGATAAGCGAAAGCTTGTCGACATTCTGGAAAGTGATAATCTTACCGTGAAAAACCTCAGGAGAACCCATGAGGCGATTGCTGATCGTATGGAGTATTTTCGCAAGAGAGGAACCGAAGGGTTGGGAGAATTCATCACTGTTGACGAAAACTTTGAAGTGAAGGTTGAGACAGTAAGGGGTATGCTCCCCTCGCCTTTTGGTGGAAAGGGCATGTATGGAAAAGCCAACACCACCGTAAGGAACAAGAAACTGGACAAAAGTGTTGTCTTTACTGATCTGCACATACACTTTATTGGTGACCATGGGTTCTATGAAGGGAAAGGATCACCCTTCCGCCTGGAACCGGAAGAGCTGATTACGGTACTGGAGGTACCGGTAGTCGAAGAATAGCGTAGAAGCATGACAAGTCGTGGTTTATATCCACGTTTCCCAGTAGCTCTAGTGTGAGAGTGGCACGACCTGTACTACTCTCATTTTTTGTATCAAGGGATGTTCACTCTCGGAGCAATGGGGATGAAACATTGGTTAAAAATACCAATGTTGGTCCATACATAGGCAAACAACGAAAGTTTCAGTATCCTATCTATAGGATTTCTCATGAAAAGGTACATATTCACTGCAGAAAATGCTGATGTAGCAAATTTGGCATGATAGATGCATGGAATATGAGTAATTGAGACGGCAGCATACCAGGACCTGGTATCAGAGGAGGACGCTCATGAGAATTTTGCTTACAACGGACGCTTTTACTCCAACCACAAATGGGGTTGTCACCTCTATCGTCAACCTCAGGCAGGGGCTCACCCAGGCTGGACATGAAGTTCGCATCCTTACTCTTGCCCATGCACATACATCCCACTACCAAGATGGAGTCTGGTACCTCGGATCATTGAGCTCTGACCGGCTCTATCCCGGTACCCGTATCCGTGGAACTTTTGCAAAGAAGATTGTACGCGAAATCATCAGGTGGAGTCCTGATGTAGTGCACTCCCAATGTGAGTTCAGCACCTTTTCCCTTGCCAAGCGTATTGCCTATGCATCAGGAGCCCCTTTGGTCCATACCTACCATACGCTGTATGAGGACTATACGGACTACTTCTCTCCCAGTGAGCGATTAGGGCATATCATGGCCCAGCGGTTCTCAAAGAGAATCCTTTCCAAGGTTGACTATGTCATTGCCCCTACAGCGAAGACAAAACGCTTATTACGCTCCTATGGGGTGGATGGCCCGATTGATGTTGTCCCAAGCGGAATCGACCTTGCACGCTTTTCTCCTGCCAATAAGGACAAGGAGAGTGAAACATTACGGGCTTCTCTTGGAATACCAAAGGACAATTTCGTACTGGTGTATGTAGGTCGTCTGGCTGTAGAGAAGCGGATAGAGGAGCTGATCGCCAACTTCTCTCTGGAGAAACCAAATCGTACGTTGTTGTTGGTTGGAGATGGACCACAGAGACAAACCCTAGAGCAAATGGTAGCTGCACGTGGATTACAAAAGCATGTGATTTTTGCAGGTATGCAGAAACAAGCCGATATTCCTGCCTATTATCATTTGGGAAATGTCTTTTGCAGCGCATCAACAAGCGAGGCACAGGGATTGACGTATATTGAAGCCTTGGCCTCTGGACTCCCTGTGCTCTGCCATGCTGACGATTGCCTTACAGAAGTGGTACGTGATGGGGAGAATGGATGGCAATATCGCACGAATGAGGAGTTTCAACACTACCTTGACCTTCTGAGCAATGACGAACCACTTCGTCTCAGACTCAGCGAACAAGCAATACGTACAAGCAGACCCTTTGACTCGCAGACATTCGCAGCTTCCCTGCTCTCCATCTATGAGAAACTGATCAAGCAAAGCAGGGTATGCTCAGCCTAGCTTGTGATTGCTCTTATACACAGATGACCTTTATCCTACACTGCAGGAAACCCTACTCCTGCAGGTTTCGAACATCTCAAACACCACTTTCATGAACCGGTTTTCTTTGCTAGATCGATATGGAGCTCCTGCCCCACCTTGACGTATATACCCCTAGGGGGTATTCTATATATAGACAGGATATCCCAGATGTACAAGGATGCCGAAAATGAATGCATGCTTTTTTGGATGTACTGCCAATGCTAATAGCACAGGCTACCCGGAAGCAACCACCGTAGAGATGGGATATATCGCAGAACTACCGAGAAGGAGGGAACATGGATCATAGAGAGCATCATAAGATGATGATCAAGGATTTTCGAAACCGGTTCTATTTCAGCTTGGCACTCACCCTGCCTATCCTTGCATTGACGCCCTTGGTACAAAACGCCATGGGATTCGAGTGGACCTTTCCTAGTGCAGACTATGTAGTTTTTTCTTTGGCCACGATCCTTTATATTATCGGAGGATGGCCCTTTCTTTCGGGGATGGTTGAAGAACTGAAAGAGAAATCCCCTGGGATGATGACACTCATTGGTATGGCCATTACCGTCGCCTATGGGTACAGTACCGCAGTTACCTTCGGCCTATCAGGAACAGCTTTTTATTGGGAGCTGGCAACCTTGATAGCCATCATGCTGGCTGGCCACTGGATCGAGATGAGTAGTGTAGTTGGAGCTTCCGCTGCGCTTGAAAAATTGGCTCGACTTATGCCCTCAACAGCCCATAAAAAAGAGGGCGACACAATTCACGACATCCCTTCACAGCAGATACAGGATGGTGATTTCCTGGTGGTAAAGCCTGGAGAAAAAATACCAGCTGATGGACACATAACTGAAGGTGAGAGCTATGTGAATGAGTCGATGATTACCGGTGAATCTCGTCCTGTACATCGCAAAGAGGGGGATAAGCTGATCGGAGGGTCGATCAATGGAGAGGGAAGCCTTACCCTGGAAGTTGAAGGGGTTGGAGAAGATGCTTACCTGTCTAAGATCATCCAGATGGTACAAAATGCACAGGAAGCAAAATCAAAAACACAGAAACTCAGCGACCGTGCTGCAAAGTACCTGACCATCTCCGCTCTGACTGTTGGCTTTTCCACCCTGGCCGCATGGTTGATTGTTGGCTTTGACCTGCAATTCGCCATTACACGAATGGCTACTGTCATGATCATCACCTGCCCTCACGCTCTTGGCCTTGCCATACCCTTGGTTGTATCGGTATCTACTGCAAAGTCAGCACAGAATGGACTGCTTATACAGAACAGGACAGCCTTTGAACAGGCAAGGAAGATCAATACGATTGTATTCGACAAGACGGGAACGCTTACTGAAGGAACCTTTACGGTTACCGAAGTCAGCAGAGCCGATAGTGCCCAGATAGGGAAAAAGGAAATAGTACAGCTTGCTGCGTCTCTGGAGACCTATTCTGAGCACCCTATCGGGAAAAGTATTGTAGCATATGCCCAAGAGCAATCGATCGAGCTTATTCCTGTAGAGGATGCGAAGGCGATCAAGGGAAAGGGTATCAGCGGTACAATCCACGGAAGCACCATCCTGGTAGCCAGTCCATCACATGTCCGTGAGCTCGGTTTTGAAATTCCCCCAAGCAGTGATGAGAAAGCTGTTACCCGCGTATTTGTCGTTTCTGATGACGTGCTCATTGGTTCCATCATTCTCAGTGACACGATCCGTGAGCAATCGTATCAAGCCATTTCGTCCTTGCAGAAGATGGGGATTACATGCTGGATGCTCACAGGGGATAATGAGGCAACAGCGCAAGCTGTTTCTAAAGAGCTGGGCATGGATGGCTATTTTGCAGAGGTATTACCCGACGAAAAGCAAACGAAAATCAAAGAGCTGCAAAATAAGGGCTTGTTCGTAGCAATGACTGGTGATGGGGTCAATGATTCCCCCGCTCTAGCCCAGGCTGATGTGGGTATTGCAATCGGTTCTGGAACCGATGTGGCGGCTTCTACAGCGGACATCATACTCGTACACTCCAATCCACAGGATATTGTCACGCTTATCCAGTTCGGGAAGGCAACATACCGGAAGATGATCCAAAACCTCATATGGGCAACAGCATACAACATCCTGGCTATACCATTGGCTGCAGGTGTGCTGTACTCTCTTGGATTCGTACTGCAGCCAGAGATAGGAGCAATCTTGATGACACTCTCTACCGTGATTGTTGCTGTCAATGCACGTTTGTTACGCATTTCAAAAGAACCAGCGAACTAGATACCTTGATAAGTTAACCAAGTACTGTTTCTATCTGTATACTGGTTGTGGGAGAAGGAGATTATTTACCATGGCAAAACATCGCATATATTCGATGAGTTTTGGGACCATCTATCCTTTGTATATTGCAAAAGCTGAAAAGAAAGGACGCACCAAGGCTGAGGTTGATGAGATCATCAGCTGGCTGTTTGGGTATGATGTGCAAACACTGCAGGAAGCATTAGACAAAGGAAAAAGCTTCGAGGATTTTATAAAGGAAAGCCCCATGAAAAATCCTCTGAGAAGTCTCATAACTGGAAAAGTCTGTGGTGTACAGGTCGATACGATTGAGGATCCACTCATGAGAGAGATACGATACCTGGACAAACTCATCGATGAATTGGCCAAAGGCAAACCCATGGAGAAGATTCTTCGGAGTGTTCCTCCTACGTAAACACAAATGCAAATGGACAAACGTATTTTCATTGGTTTCAAAACCATGCAATAAAGGAATAACCTTCCGATAAATCCAACTTCCCCCTACTTCAATATTGAGGGGAGTGGAGAAATCTGGTACCATGGCCGGCGGAGGACTCCATGTATAATAATTTGGCAGTTATTTCATTGGGCGGATCAATCATTGCACCGGATAAGGTTGACCACGCTTTTCTTAAAGAACTCAACAGTGCTCTCAAATCCTATTTGAAAGAAGATAAAAGTAGAAAAATCATCCTGGTCTGTGGAGGCGGTGCCCCGGCCCGTGTCTACCAGAATGCTATGCGAGAGATCAACCCTGATGTGGATAGTGAAGAACTTGACTGGCTTGGAATCAGGGCCACCCATATCAATGGGCAACTCCTCAAGGCAATGTTCAACGAATTCTGCACCGATAACCTGATCACTGACCCAACCGGTCATATCAACTTCCAGGGACAGGTATTGGTTGCCGCTGGCTGGAAGCCTGGTTTCTCTACTGATAATGATGCAGTCATACTCGCCGAGAGGTTCGAAGGAAGGCTGATCATCAACCTCAGCAACATTGCCAAGGTGTATACCGATGATCCAAAAAAGAATCCTGAAGCAAAGCCGTTGGATTCCATAAGTTGGGCAGACTACCGCACTATGGTTGGAGAGAACTGGACTCCCGGAAAGAACTCTCCCTTTGACCCCATTGCAAGCAAGAGAGCTGCAAAAATGCATATGGAGGTAGTGTGTGCCGATGGACGAAACATCGAAAACACCATGAATATCCTCTATGGTAGAAAGTATGAGGGAACCATCATCAGCTAGAGCGTTTCGCTAGGTTGATAAAATAAGGAAGTGGGGTTGCAAACCCCTCGGGGAACGGATTCTCCTGGGTGAAATCTGGAATCCAGGAGACATTCTCCCCCAATTCCTGTACAAATCCATCCTCGATATCCAACTCCTCCAATGTAAGGAGCAAATCATCATACTCCTCTTCACTGATTGCAGGAAACCGCACATCACCCTTGGGTGGTTCAAACTGCACCATCAGCGAGAGGTAGCAAGAATCCTTCAACTCCTGGGCAAAATAACGAAGAACTTCTTTGGAGGCATCAAGTGTACCAGGAAATACCAGGTGCCTAACCAGTACTCCCTTGAGTTGCCCTTCATCATCAACAAAGGTGGTTCTCCCATTACGTAGAATATACGTCATCACAGATCGGATGATTCTTGCATAGAGCGCCAACCCACAGAACTCAGCACTCACATCCTCTCTCAATGTCTTTACATCGATGAGATACAGGTCAATGTAGGGATCGATCAAAGAGAGTCCTTCCAGGGACTCAAATCCTGAACTGTTCCACACTACATCCAAGGAAAAACCTTGCGTCTTTGCAAGTTCCAACGCTGCAACAATTGATGGTATGAAATGCGTTCCAGTCACCAGATTCAAATTGGTCGCACCAAGTTTCTGGAGTTCAAGCATGATATTGGAGAGTTCATATGTACTCACTTCAATTCCCACAGCCATGGAACCTGAATCACCACTACCAGAAATCTGATGGTTCTGGCAGTAGGCACAGTGCAAGGGGCAGCCACTGAAAAAGATCATTCCTGATCCATGTTCACCGGTTACGGGAGGCTCTTCACCACGATGAAGACCAGAGAAAGCAATACGAACCGTATCAGTCTCACCACACCTTCCAAGCTTGCCTTCCATCCGGTTCACAGCACAGTAATTGGGACATAATCTGCACTTGCCATAGGCATTCATTCCATGTTCATCCATGGAACAAGTCTAGCGAAAATACGTTCACTTTGCATAGCTCTTTGTTTGGAATATATAATTATATGCTTGTATATTATTCTTATATCGGTACTTTATACGAATATATATTCGAATTTTCTATAAGGAAGAAGAGAGGATGCTTGACCCTCTGGTACAAATTCATCACTCTACTAGCATGGCATTACGGGATTTCTGGAATCACAAGGAACCATCATCACCCCAAGACGATCGATACATCCTCTCTATAGACGGAGGCGGGATGCGTGGTCTCATACCTGCGGTGATGCTTGCAAAACTATCATCCTTGCTGGAGTCCATGGGAGACAACCGTCCACTGTACTCACATTTTGATTTATTGGCAGGAACTTCTACCGGGGGTTTGCTGGCATTGGCTCTTGGCGCCCCTGTAATGCAAACAAACCTCCAGCCTGATACCAGGTATATAAGCTACATATACGATGAACAGCAACGAACCTTGATGCAGAAATTGAGGGGAAAGCCTGGAGACAAAACACTAAGAGGAACCCTTCCTTTCGGCGTCGATACCACTACGCTTGAATCACTCTATCTGCAGAATGGCCGCCAGATATTCCCCAGAAGCCAAGGTCGGTTCTTCAGCCAGATTTTTACAGATAAGTATGATGTACAACCGTTGCAACGGCTTTTACAACATATGTTTGGAGACATTCCGCTAAGTGAAGCAGTCATTCCAACCATGGTTATGACCTATGATGCAGCACATGGAAGGCCCTTTATCATGAGCAGCAAGGACTCACACGGCTTCCTGTTCTGGGAAGCAGCTCGGGCAACCAGTGCAGCCCCTACATTCTTCAAGCCTGCATATCTGTACGACCGGGAAGAGAAAACCATGCAGACCTTGATCGATGGAGGCGTGGTTGCAAACAACCCAACCCTCTATGCCTACCGTCATGCAAAGGAACTCTATCCAGATGCCAAACGATTCCATATCCTTTCCCTTTCAACAGCAAGCAGTGACTTCACTTTTACTGTAAGTGGAGCAGGAACGGGTGTCATCGGCTGGATAGATCCAGCAAAGGGCGCCCCGATCCAGAAGATATATGCCACAAGCCAAATGCAGGTGGTGGACCAGATAGCACCAACCATTCCAGACCTTACCTATACGAGAATCCATGGCGCTCTGGGTGAAACATACAAGCTTGATGAGACAACAGCAGGGGCTCTTTCCACCATGCACCAGGGAGCCCAGAAAATCTATCAGGAAAACGAGGATCAGCTCAAAGCCTTTGCTCAGTTGCTCTGTGAGAGGAACCATTTTGACCAGATGGAACTGGGACCAAAGGAAGTCCTTCCAGTGACCCAGCAACCTACCCAAATTGAAGCACCTGAAGAAGCAATTCCTGCACTTGATTCCTACCACAACTTCCTTAGGCGATACCAGATTGAAGATGTTGAGAACCAGGAGAATCCTCAATGAGCACACATCCAAAACAAGTGGAACTTGAATCAACGATGCGTAGGTTGTGTGATGATCTCGATCACTATCTAGAAGACACCTTCGGTGATGCGTATCCTCTTCACCCGAACAGGCCAGAGAGAGGAAAAGCCTCCAGTGTTGCCTATGATGGCCTTTTCTCCACGGGTACACAGTTTACCCTGGGATATGGAAGCAACCATGGCCGTGGGTATATCCTCTCTGTTGAGATCAGGACCTTGTCGTGGGTGAAAAAGGAAAAGAAAGAGGCTATTGAGAAAGCTGCAATGGCCTATATCAGAAAAATCCTTCCCATCTATTTCCCTCATCGTGCAATCGAACTCAAGCAGGACGGAAATGTCTACAAGCTGGTGGGAGATTTCTCACTTGGAGACTCAAGTAATAGCTGAAGTGTTTCCTGAAGCTTTTTATTAGCTTCCCTTACAAACACAGGGAATTGCTTGTGCCTTCTGCCTTTGGCATCATCACTGACCACCCTGATGATTGCACAGGGAATGCTTGCAGTATGACACGCAAAAGCGACAGCATATCCCTCCATATCGCTGCATCCAAGGTGAAGGTTTTCCCTCAGTTCAGGATGTTCCTCGCGATATGAGCGGACCAGGAAGCGATCAGCTGTTCCCATTACCACAGATTTTACCCCTTCAATTGCTGGGCAATAGAGAGGAAGGAAAGAGGGAGCATGCGAACCATCACCCAGGAATGTGGAGCCCCAGTCCAGCCCAAAAGCCCTCAGGTCAAGGTCGTACTGAACAACACTGGAAGCACAGACAATATCCCCGATTGCAAGGGTTTCTTCCAATGCCCCACAATATCCCACAAGCACCACCAGAGCCGGTTTATATGTAATAATTGCTTTGGCAACAGCAATACCGCTGGCGACCTTGCCAACCCCTACAACCGTCCCAATGACCCGCTTGGATGCAAAAAGCACTGGTTCGTTCAACTTTGTTAGGATACCTTCCAATTCATGCTTGAGTGGAGCAACCAACAAAACATCCACACTCATTGCACTCTCTCCTTGGAAAGGTCGGGAAGGATCAGCGTAGGGCTCACCCCCAGCCTCCGCTCTCTACCAGCTCTTTTGGTTCTCTCTATGGCCATTGATGTATAGGTAACAGCACGTCTGACTGCTGTTTGGAAGGTATGCTTACAAAGTAAACTTCCCAGCAGGATACTGGCAAAAAGGTCTCCACATCCGGGATATGAAGCATCCACCTTGGTATAGCGAACCAGAAAATCCTCATTATCTGCGTGGCAAGCTACTCCAAAACCATCAGAGAGAGGCACACTGGTGATCACCACAAAGGAACCTGTAAGCAAGGAGAGCTTACGGGCCCAGGAGAGCGCTTCCTTTTCTTCAAACTGCTCATGGAAAGGGAGGTCAAGAAGCAGGGCCGCCTCGGTGATATTCGGTGTGATGATGTCTGCAACATTCACCAGAGACCGCATCGCTTCCACATGGCCTTTCGTAATGGGACCGTAGAGAGAAGCATCATCGCCCAATACAGGGTCCACCAACACCAGGGGGGAACCCATCCTTCGTTGCTGCTCGATGAACCGTTTGATGAGTTGTACTTGATGCTCGCTGCCCAGGAACCCTGAATAGACAGCATCATAGTGGAGGGAGAGCTCTTTCCAAGCATCAAGAATGCCTTCAAGCTCAGATGTGGTGTCGCGGAAATAATACGTATCAAATCCATCCGTTTGAGTCGAGAGCAAGGCAGTTGGAAGAGGACATGTCTCTATTCCCATTGTCTCAAGAACAGGGAGGACAACAGTCAGCGAGCTCTTTGCATAGCAGCTCAGGTCATGGATGGCGGCACAAATGGGTTGCATGAATTCACACTATCGTACATCTGCAAAACAGGCAATATATGGTATACTCCAAAAACCGGAGGTCATATGCTTATCTATGATACCTTGAGTCATCACCCCATCGCTGATGACATGTTCAATATTCTCGATTTTCCCTTGCCAAGTGTAAGTGCTCTAGAAGATGTACTTTCCACCATGATCCTCTCCTCTTCAGGTTGGAGGAAGGTATTTGCAGAAAGTGGGAACGAAGAGGATGCCTCAGCAAATATCACTGAAGCAGACGCCATGCTGGCATCTCTTGCAGCCCTTTCCCTTGCACGATTCCTAGGGGTCCCTGCTGCTGCGAAGCAGGCAGTGACACAAGCAGAGGTGCACATTGAACCGCATGATACAACCATTCTGGTGGGACTTGATGCAAGACCGACCGGAAGAGTCCTTGGGGATATTGTGTGCAGGACCCTGACCATGCTGGGCTGCTCGGTACGGTATCTCTATATCTGTGCCGCACCCCAGATTATGGCTGACTGCAACCTCTTCCCTGAGGAAGCTGATGCATTCTTCTATATATCCGCAAGTCATAATCCAATCGGGCACAACGGTTTCAAGTTTGGTCGATCTGGTGGTGTGTACCCAGCCAAGGAAGCTGAGAAAATCATCAACATATTCCGGGAAATTGTATTGGAAGAGCCGATGGCCCCTCTCTACCTCCAGAATCTC
>NZ_JAEKNT010000540.1 GCF_016406725.1 Sphaerochaeta sp. S2
GTACACTCCTTTTTTATAGCTACAATTCCCAATGAATTGTTAGTTTTTTCAATACAAATAGACACTTTCCAAGTTCATTTTGATTAGCGCTCTTTGTAATCATCAAGTAATCACTATTGAACATGATTTACTTAAAAATTAATTTCTATCATTCATATGTTAACTTTTCTGTTCGCGGTAGCTTGTTTCGAGCGAACTCGCTTGCATCTGGTAAGGTCCACATTGATTCAAATCGCAGAAATACTTTGAATATTGCGTTTACTAGTACATCATGTAATGATTTTATTTGTTATTATTTTCCATTGAATCAATGTTTTGCAAAAATTTCCCAGATATATGCAATACATCTTTATATTGGATTTTGTATCAGTAAGCGTAACGCAATATAGCCTCCCATAATCAAATAGTTAAATTCAAAATATCAAATATATTGATTTATACCCAATTATATGGTACGAAATTTGTACTGTCAACCATTATTCTTTTTAACAAAATCTTCTGTACTACTTCAAAGAATAAATATATCAAGATTGTTGATTGAATGATTGTTGTAAATGAAATATTATGATAAATTACAGGGAAATTAATATAGAGGATGCATCATGCAAGGAAGGATAATGGTTATTAATCCCATCACAGACATGGATGTTCTGAAGGGATTAGCATCTCCAGTGAGAGTCAGCATACTGAATGAATTGCGTAAAGGTGAAAAGAATGTAAATGAGCTTTCCAGCATTCTGAATCTCCCGCAATCAACCGTAGCCACAAACATCATGACCCTTGAGAAAGCCAATCTTATAGAAATTGATATTAGAAAGGCTACCAAGGGAAATCAGAAAGTATGTAGAAATATATACGATGAATATGTGATCAATCTAGGAAACAAAGAAGAGAGCAATGATGAAGTGGTAACAGTAGAGATGCCAGTAGGGTTATTCATTGAATATAATGTTTCAGCCCCATGTGGTATGTGTACCACCGAGAAAATTGTTGGCTATCTTGATACCCCTGAGTCATTTCTTGAACCTGAGAGAATCAAAGCAGGACTGCTATGGTTTGAGAAAGGATATGTAAAATACCAGTTCCCGAACAACTCATACAACAAGAAGAAAGCAGTAAAAAAGCTTGAGATTGTGGTGGAACTTTCATCCGAAATTCCTGGCACCAATCCTAAATGGCTTAGTGATATCACCCTATCAATCAATGAACGTGAAGTGGGCACATGGACAAGCCCCGGAGACTTCGGAGATAAACGAGGAACGTTTACTCCTGAATGGTGGAAGCTCAAAGGCTCTCAATATGGTTTGTTGAAAACATGGACTGTAACAGATGAAGGTTCTTTTGTGGATGGCATGAAGATTTCTGATCTAAAAATCAAAGATCTAGCACTTAATACCCACCATTCAATAAAAGCATGTTTTGCTGTAAAGGAAGATGCGGAGAATGTAGGTGGGATTAACATCTTTGGACATGGTTTTGGTAACTATAGCCATGACATTCTCTTGAATCTCTATTTTTAAATATTATTATTATTTACTATCATAGAATTTATTGCATAATGGACACCCGTTTGGGTGTCCATCTCTATTGTGAACCGTTGTTCGGTAATCTGCTTATTGCAAGGCAAGCAAACTGAAGACCAAGGTAAAGAGAGCAACTGTCTCAACAATACCGATAACGATAAAGTAGTTAGCAGTACCCTTTCCAGTCTCAGCAAGTGCATCACATGCGCAGGCAGCAGTCTTTCCCTGCATCCATGCAGAGAGTCCGATAGCTGCACCACCGAATACACCAACGCCCAATGCCAGGGTTGATGAGGCCCCTGCAGCAATGGCTGCAGCAATGAAGTTCATCAAGAGGAACCCGTAAATGGTCTGGGTAAGCGGAGCACCGGCAAATGCAACCATGATGAACGGAGCAGGTTTACCGTTCGCGTAGCACTTCTTCCAACCACCAACTGCTGCCTGGGCAGCAGCGCCAGCACCAAGTCCCGACCCTAGAGCCGAGAGAGCCAATGCACATGCCAATCCAATAAATTCCAAGTTTCCCATGTGTTTCTCCTTAGTTGTTACCAAACAACGATCAGTTTTCTTCCACCGTTTGGGTAAACGGTTCATATGCGATCCCAGTCCACTCCATGCCGAGCTGACCGGAGAACTCCAAAAGATTCAGGCGCACACCGTGCACCACTACACTAAGCAATCCCATCACAATATTGAGAGAGTGCCCGATAACCAGAACCAAGATTCCAGCAACAAGTGCAAACCCACTGAGCATTCCACCTGCCATAC
>NZ_JAEKNT010000541.1 GCF_016406725.1 Sphaerochaeta sp. S2
CATTGACCGTGGCCATCCTCTTCGCACTCTCCCTGTTCCTCGAACCGTTGTTCGGGTCCATTCCCAGTGCTGCTACAGCACCTGCCTTGATCATCGTTGGTGTTATGATGATGAGCCCGGTAAAGGATATCGAGTGGGACGAGATGACCGAAGCTATCCCAGCCTTCTTGACCATGATCTTCATGATCGTAGCTTACAGCATTGCAGATGGTATCATGTTTGGTATCCTCTCCTATGTATTGCTCAAGCTCTTCACCAAGAAGACCAACGACATTTCAAAGATGACTTGGGTTGTTTTTGCTCTGTTCGTGATCAAGATTATTTTCGGCGCCCTCTAAGAGCTTCAGCTCTGTTCTTATGGACCTCCTTTCTCAGGGGGTCCAATTTTTATCCCCTACCCATCACCCAGTTTCTACGGTACAATAGCACTCGTTGAGGAGTAAATTATGCGCGCAAACATGATGCGGTTGGATACGAATAAAGTGTATTTGGTCACCGGGGCTGCCGGTTTTATTGGGTTTCATCTAAGCAAGCGATTGCTTGGGCTTGGATGCACGGTAATCGGTTTGGATAACCTGAACGATTATTATGAGGTGTCTCTCAAGGAAGAGCGACTGAGGATGTTGGCCTGTGAACAATTCATCTTTTATAAAGTTGATCTTGCTGACAGGAAAGAACTCGATGCAATCTTTATCCGACACCAGGTAACCCATGTCATCAACCTTGCAGCCCAAGCGGGGGTGAGATACAGCATCGACAACCCGTATGCATACCTACAATCGAATCTTGTGGGGTTTCTCAATATCCTGGAGTGCTGTCGTCACCATGCAGTAGAACATCTGGTATATGCCAGCAGTAGCTCAGTCTATGGCTTGAACAGCAAGATCCCCTACTCAACAGATGATAAAGTCGATAATCCTGTAAGTCTCTATGCAGCCACCAAGAAATCCAATGAGCTTATGGCTCATGCATATACACACCTCTATCATATACCGACCACAGGACTTAGGTTTTTCACGGTCTATGGTCCGTATGGAAGACCTGATATGGCATACTTCTCATTCAGTAAACGGATTATGGAAGGAAAAAGCATCAAGGTCTTCAACAATGGGGATATGTGGCGTGACTTCACCTATGTCGATGACATCATCACCGCCTTGGAGAACATCATTCCCAATATCCCTGAGGAGAATGAAGCAAAGGATCGCTACAAGGTCTACAATATCGGCAACAACAAACCAGTGAAATTGAAGCAGTTCATAGAGACACTGGAACAGTGTCTTGGTAAGAACGCTGAGAAGGAGTATCTTCCGATGCAACCAGGCGATGTATACCAGACCTATGCGGATGTCACTGATTTGATGAAGGATTTTGATTTCAGACCCAATACTCCTCTTGAGCAAGGGCTTGAGGCTTTTGTCTCGTGGTTCAAGCCATACTATGGATACTAGAAATACACTCTACGATGTAGTGATTATTGGAGGAGGAGCCGCTGGGCTGTTTCTTGCTGCTAATCTTCCCACTTCCAAGGCACTGCTGATCGAACACAGGGAAGCAGCAGGCAAGAAGATCCTGATCACCGGCGGGGGAATGTGCAACCTTACTAATACCCAAGCAAAAGAGGATTTCCTACAGCATTATGGAAGCAGAGCACAGCGCAACTTTCTGCTTCCCTCCTTTCAGGCTTTCCCTCCCTCATCCCTTATGCAATGGTTCGAGGCCAAGGGCGTTTCCCTTGTGACCAGGGAGGATGGGAAGGTGTTCCCTGCTTCACTGGATGCCCATGAGATCAGGGATGTGCTGGTCAGGGAGAGCAAAGCAAAAATCCTGTACAACTCCAAGGTTTCTTCACTGAGTAAGGATGGAGAGTATTTCGATGTGCAAACCGATAGCGGGAGTTTTACATGCAAAAACCTGGTATTGGCTACTGGTGGAATGAGTTATCCGAACACAGGAAGTGATGGGAGTGGATATAGCCTAGCCAAAATGCTTGGGCACTCCATCGTTCCTCCAAAACCAGCGCTCGCTGCCATCATGGTGGATACGTATCAGTGGAAGCACCTTGCAGGTAATGCAATCCGCTCTTCATATGCAGAGTTTCATCATCCAGGGGAGAAAAAACGGTTCCTGCAAGCTACTGGGGATATACTGTTTACACACGATGGACTTTCTGGTCCCTTGATCCTTACTGCCAGCCGTGAGCTGAAGGCAGGCGATTCCATCACATTCTCCCTGCTGCCGATGGAGAACAAGCGAGAGGTTCAGGAAGATCTTCTTGCACTCCTCTCCTCGCAACCAAAGAAGCAGGTTTCAACCATCCTCAAGGAGGCAGGCCTTGTAACATCGCTTGCCCAGCAGGTAGTCAGGGAACTTTCGCTTGATCCTACCAGTACCCCAGCCCACCTAAGCAAAGCACAGCGGCAGGATCTGATCAAAATGGTTACAGAGAGACGGTTCATCATCAAGGGGATCAAGGGATTCAATGCAGCGATGGTCACCTGTGGTGGCGTGAACCTGAAAGAGGTAGACAGAAACAGCATGCAGTCGAAGGTAGTTGATCATCTCTACTTCTGCGGTGAAATACTGGATATTGATGGACAGAGTGGAGGCTACAACCTTCAGGCAGCGTTCTCTACAGCGTACTGTGTAGCTGAACATATACAAGTATAGGAGGAAGATTATATGCAATTTCTTTGGACAACCATAACCGTTGGGAATATGGAAGAGAGCCTGGAATTTTACCAGGATGTTCTCTCACTACCGGTATCCAGCAGGATGCAAACACCTGCCGCTGAGATCGTGTTTTTAGGAGATGGAGAGACAAAGATTGAGTTGATCCATCACCCAGGAGAGGAGACCTCTCCCATAGGGAAAAACATCAGCATTGGACTAAGCGTAGAGAATCTTGATGATTACATGGCAATGCTCAAGGAAAAAGGCATTCCCATCTCAGAGGGACCATTCTCACCGAATCCTTCAATCCGGTTCTGCTTTGTGAATGACCCGAACGGTGTCCGTGTGCAATTAGTGGAACGCAACTGATAGAGTTTGAGCCGGGATTTCTCCCGGCTCAAAAACTCTAGATACCTTTGAAATACTGACTATTTGATGCGCTTTACAGCAGCCTCAAGCAGCTCTTCCAGCTTTGCAGAAGGATTCTGGAACTTGGCAAGGAAGATCATGGCAGCAATGACATATGGCTTATAACTGGCTTCCTTGTACAGGGGTACGAGATACCTGTCGAATACAGAAGCTTCAACCTCACCTTCCTTACAGGAAAGACCGGTGATGTCAGCAGGCAGGCAGTGCATGTAGAGTGCCTTTCCGTCCTTGGTGGTCTTCATCAAGTCTTCAGTACAGGTCCAATCCTTGAATTTTGCGTTGTTTGCCAGACAGGTCTTCTCCAGAGCCTTCAATGCTTCCTGGTCACCCTGCTCAACAATCTTGGTTCTCTCTTCCATAACAGCAAAGGGAGCCCAGCTCTTTGGATAGACAATGTCAGCATCCTTGAATGCTTCAGCCATGGAATCTACTCTCTTGTAGGAACCACCGCTCTTCTTGGCATTCTCTGCAGCGACTTCTTCAACGTCAGCCATTACATTGTACCCTTCTGGGTGAGCAAGTACGACATCCATGCCAAAGCGGGTGAACAGTCCGATGATACCCTGTGGAACAGAAAGTGGCTTGCCGTATGAGGGGCTATAGGCCCAGGTCATGGCTACTTTCTTGCCCTTGAGGTTCTCAACACCACCAAAGTGGTTGATCACGTGCAGCATGTCAGCCATGCTCTGGGTTGGGTGGTCGATATCGCACTGGAGGTTGACCAAGGTGGGTCTCTGCTCGAGTACTCCATCGTCATAGCCGTCCTGTACAGCCTCAGCAACAGTCTTCATGTAGGTGTGGCCTTTGCCAATGTACATGTCGTCACGGATACCGATGACGTCAGCCATGAAACTAACCATGTTGGCGGTTTCACGAACGGTCTCGCCGTGAGCGATCTGGCTGGTCTTCTCGTCAAGATCCTGGACCTCAAGGCCGAGCAGGTTACAAGCACTTGCAAAGCTGAAGCGTGTTCTTGTGGAGTTGTCACGGAAAACGGAGATTCCAAGTCCACTGTCGAACACCTTGGTGGAAATATTGTTCTCGCGTAATGCACGCAGTACTTCTGCTACCTGAAAAACGGCAGCAATTTCGTCATCACTCTCTTTCCAGGTATGGAAAAAGTCGTTGAGATACATGTTGTCAGTTTTGAGGGTTTTCAGTTCCTCGATCATCTGTTTGATTGTGGCTTTGTCCTTCATGTGGGGAAACCTCCGTAAGTTTTGAATCATAAAAAATCCAGACAATGGCACTATACCATGACAGTGTCCCATTGTCCAGATTTATGTTGCAGTTTGTTGCAAGATTCCGTTAAATCTTGCCAAGCTCCTTCAAGATCTTCTCAGGTGAGAACGGCCAACTACGCATCCAAACGCCTACAGCATCGTGTATGGCGATGGCGAGCGCTGGAGCTGCTCCGTTGGTTGCAATCTCACTGATGGATTTGGCTCCATAGGGACCTACCTCATCATTGATATCGATCAGGACCGCTTTGAAGTCCTCTGGCTGTTCATCAACCATGGGGACACCATACTCACTCAGGTTTGCATTGATACAGACACCATTCTCATCGAGGAGCATCTGCTCATAGAGCGAATGCCCGACAGATTTCAGGGCAGCACCATACATCTGACAGAGTGCCAGTTCCGGATTGATCGGGGTACCGGCATCCTGCAGGGCATAGTACTTCTGTACCTTCACCTGGCCAGTTCTGACGTTGACCGCGACCTGCACAAAGTGAGCACCATAGGGGATTGAGTTATGGTTCGTGGTAAAGGAACCTTTTCCCATCACCTGACCACGACCTGTTCCGGTAAGTGCATCATGGCTGAGCTTTGCATAGTCTAGCGTCTTGCCACTCTTGGTACTGTACACCTCTCCAGGAGCGCGAAGGATCAAATCCTCTGCTTTTTCTCCCATCTGGTAGGCTGCCTCATCAAGCAGATTCTTCTTCAGGTCCTGTGCAGCCTTGTAGCTTGCACCACCACTGAAATAGGTTCCGCTGGATGCATAGGCACCCGTGTCAAACGTACAGCTGTCGGTATCACCACTGGTAACGGTCACCCTGTCCAAAGGCACACAGAAGGCTTCACTGATCATCTTCGCACTGATGGTATCCAACCCGGTACCCAAGTCGGCACCGCCACTGAAGATCTGGAATGTTCCATCGGTCAGCAGTTTAGCCCATGCATTGGAGTGGTCCAGTCCTGGCAACCCGCTTCCCTGCTGGATCATGGCAAAACCCTTGCCGATTCTCCAGTCGGGGTCCTTGGATTCAACTTTCTTGCCCCACTCGATCATCTTTGCACCCTGGGTGAGGGCCTGTTCCAATCCACAGGAACCAACAGGCACCACATTTCCTTCACGACCTTCTCCAAGGCCCTTGAGAATCTCAAGCATGTAGCCCGGTTCAACCTTGTTCTTCATGGCCATGTCGTAGTAATCGATTCCCAGTTTTTCTGCAAGCTCCGCCATACAGGTCATCAGTGAGTAGGTACCCTTAGGGGCTCCATAGCCCTGATAGGCTCCTGTAGGTGGAATGTTTGTGTAATAGGTGATTACATCAAACTTCATGTTGTCGCACTTAAGCAAAGGCAAGGTCTTGCTGCATGCATTCATCGGGACCGTAAGACAGTGGTTTCCGTATGGTCCTGTATTGGCCCTTACATCCATATAGACTGCGGTAATGGTGCCGTCTTTCTTTCCGCCCATCTTGACCGTCATCCTCATCGGATGGCGGGTGGAGTTTGCGATGAACTCTTCCTCACGGGTATTGCGGTAGTAGATTGGTTTTCCGGTAATCCAAGTGGCATATCCTACCAGATCCTCAACCAAAATATCCTGCTTGCTGCCATACCCACCGCCAACTCTCTCCTTGATGATTCGAATCTTGTTCTCAGGAATCTGACAAACCCAAGAGACAATTCTTCTCACATGGTAGGGAACCTGGGTGGAGGCATTGATAACCAATCTCCCACCATCAATCCTAGCGTAGGCAAGGTGCGGCTCAAGGGGAGTACACTGGATCTGACTGGTCTGGTAGGTCCTTTCGACCACAGCATCAGCTTCCTTGAAACCTTTCTCTACATCACCAATCTGGCCATGGGCTGCTGAGGCAATATTTCTTCTGATATCACCATGAAGAGGGAACTGGTAGACAACCTTCCCATCCCTGGGATCGGCATCCTTGTTGTACTCTTCCAAATTCTCGGGAGCACCACTGCGATACTCTACCACCCCGTTATGAACACGAGGGGCTCCTTCTTCCATCGCTTCCTCAACGGTGAATACTGGCTTGAGTACCTCGTACTCCACCTTGATTGCAGAGCGAGCAGCAACTGCCTGTTCATACGTTTCTGCAACGATTGCTGCTACACGGTCACCCACATGCCTAACCTTTCGGTTGAGCAATCTTCGATCGTGTGGGCTGGGTTCTGGATTCCCCTGCCCAGCCTGCATGTAGAATACATCAGGACAGTTCTCATGGGTGATGATGGTAACCACACCTTCCATTGCCAATGCTTTCTTGGTATCGATCTTCTTGATGTACGCATGGGCATATGGGCTGCGAAGGATCACCATTGAGTGATAACCCGGCAAAACCCTGTCTTCAACGAAGCTGGCTTCGCCTGCAACCAGTTGCGGTCCATCGACCTTTCCCTTTGGCTTTCCAACATAGGTCAGCTCATCTCTGAAGGAGGGAGAAATTTCACTCTTGTATTTTCCATCCTTCATTCTTTCCAGAGCCAACTTCACTGCCAGATAGTAGTGTTCATAGCCTGCATCGCGGATAAAGATACCACTGAGTACCTGATTGATTTGTTCCTTGGTAGGATTACTCTCATGTTCAAGCAACCAAGTCAGGAGCAAGGCAGCAGCAGGTGCATTATAAGCACTCTGTACGACGCCTGCATCGATCATGGCTTGCTGGATGACATTCAGGTTACGGCTGGTACCCATTGATTCAGCGGTCTTGATCTCAGCACCATCGGCTTGGAGTGCCAACATCAAATTTGCATACACAGGAACGTCATTGAAAATAACGGTATCACTACCTGCAAAGCCTTCCTTATCGTCACTGTCGCGTACGCTGGTATACCCAAGGCGAACGAGCATTTCACGCAAGCTTTCTGACTGTTTGCAACTTACTGTATGTTTCTTACCGTTAACGGTACAGACAATTTTGTTCATTGTGCACCTCCTTTGAGAAATGCAGAGAAGAGTTGCCCCACCCCTTCACTGGCTATATAGCGCTTGTAATCGGAGCTGCCAGTCATATCGTCCACGACCTCGATGTCATGTCGCACAGCAAGCTGTACATCCTCTCTTGTGGTCAACTCACCGTTCTCGATGGAATTCTCCACCTTTTCCAGTCGCTGGACACCTTTTCCGTATACAGCAACAAAGACCCGTACATGGTCTATGACCTGCTCACTGTCCTTTGTTGCACTGAATCCAACGGTTACCGCAGCACGGTTCTGGCTGCTCATTGCATACCGTACGGTTCCCACATACCGGTCATCCTTGGAGAGGCTGACAGCCAACAACAAGGTACCTGCAAACTGCTTATGATAGGCATGGTATTCGCGGATGGGGATATTGTCCTCACTGTATACTCCCTTCTCAGTCAGGTTGGCCGTAAGAAGTCGTGCTCGGCTTGCAAGCAATGCTGGAGCAAGATAGGAGTGATCACTCATCAGGGCAAGGTTGCCTCCGATGGTGGCCATATTACGCTTGGTGAAGGAACCACAGAAATGAGCAGCATCCTTGAGCCAGGATGGAATCAATGGTGATTCGATCAGCTGCTGCAACGTCACCATGCTACCAATCTTGATGGTGGAACCTTCATCTGTGATGGTATCCAAACCAAGCTTGGAAAGGCTGATGGCAGTCTGGCCCTCAACGGTTGAATGAAGACGGTTGATCTCCGTCCCCCCGGCATAAAACACACTCTTGGTGTTTGAGCGCTTCTTGTTCAGAGCGTCTTCAGTAGTATTCGCTATGAGATATTCCTGTATCATACAGCCTCCTCTTTGGCAGCTTGACCCATCATGCGCTTGCTGATGGCATTTGCCTTGTCTGCAAGTTCCTGCTCGTCATATCCGACCAGCTGCCCGTGATCGACTACAACCTTTCCGTTAATGATTGTATAGTCAGTGTTGTGATTGGTGCCGCAGAAAAGCAAACTTGCGACCGGATCACTCTGGCTTCCCGCATAGGGTAATTTGGAAACATCAAAGATTGCCAGATCGGCAGCCCACCCTTCTTCCAAGCGACCAACGTTCGAGAAATTGAGCGCCTTTGCACCGTTTTCTGTTGCCATGGTGAATGCCTCATTGGCACTCAGTGCATCAGAACCATATTTCACCCGTTGCAGAAGCATTGCCTGGCGTACCTCACCAAGCATATCGGAACTGTCATTGCTGGCACTTCCATCTACTGCAATAGCTACATTGATACCCATCGGCAACATCTCGTTGACCCGGCAGATACCACTGCCGAGGCGCATATTCGAGGACGGGCAATGGGCAATATGGGAACCTGTC
>NZ_JAEKNT010000542.1 GCF_016406725.1 Sphaerochaeta sp. S2
CTGCAGGACAGATTGAGGAAATTGCCGCAGGAAAGGTTGCGATGTACCTCAATGGAACCTGGCTTCCTAATGAGATCAAGGGCAACGCTCCTAACTTCAACTGGGGTGCCTTCGCATGGCCTGAAATGGGACCAAACGGAAATGGCACTGAAGCTAACAACTATGGAGCACAGTGCTTCGGCATCAATGCCAATTCTCAGGTACCAGACGAAGCCTTCCAGTTCATCGTCTACCTTACCACTGGTGAGTGGGACTCCAAACTGGCAAAGGAAAGCCTTGGTGTACCGATGGGCAAGAACAGCACCTGGCCAAAGCAAACAGCTGAAGCCAAGACCATCATCGACAATACCACCACATGGATGACCTGGGCTGCTGGAATGGAAAATCTTGCAGACGTCAATGCAAAGATCAAGGAGAACTTCTCCAAGCTCATCCTTGGCTCTTTGAATGCTGAACAGTTCTACGCTGCAATGAATAAATAGGGCTTATACACTACGCCCTCTGAAACACCATGTTTTAGGGGGCGTTCATTTCTCAAAGGTACCACTATGAAAAAGAATCGCACGATGATCATCATCTTTCTCACCCCGGCCATGATCTGCTACCTGTTGGTATTCTTGTATCCCTCGATCCGGACAACCATCATGAGCTTTTTTGCCGTCGAGTCTGTATCAGACCCGATTTCAACCTGGAGTTTCAACGGGTTGGAAAACTACCGGACCCTGTTCAATACAGCTATTTTTAGACAATCGATGCGTAATATTGCAAATATCTGGCTTGTTGGTGGTATAGGGGTAATGGTCACCGCACTGTTCTTCGCCGTATCCCTTACCAATGGAATGAAATTTTCCAAATTCTTCAGGAGCGTCATATACCTCCCCAATGTTGTATCAGCAATTGCGATGGGAACCATGTGGATCAACTACGTCTATAACTCTTCCTATGGATTGCTTCACGATATCTTTGCAACACTAGGGATGACGACACTTTCTGAGACCCTCTGGACAGGGCCGGACAAACTCTTCTGGTCCATGCTGGTCGCCTATTCGTTCGGCATGGTTGGGTACCACATGCTGATTTTCATGGCAAGCATTGAACAAATACCCAAGGATTATATGGAAGCTGCACAAATAGAAGGAGCAAATGTCTTCCAGCGTTTCTTCCATATCACCCTGCCTTTCCTACGGGGTTGTTTTAGGACAAACATCGTCATGTGGACCGTTTTTACTGTTGCCTTCTTTGTCTGGGGCCAGTTATTCAGCCCGGTCAACCTCTCCAATGCAACGGTAGCTCCCATGAACTATATGTACGAAATCGTATTCGGGTCCTCGGCCAGCACCACCACCGTCAGGGATAGTGGAGCAGGTGCAGCAGTTGGAGTTATCATGATGATTATTGTCATCATCGCCTTTTCAGCAACCAACCTCATCGTCAAGAACGATGATGTGGAATTATAGGAGGGAGTCATGGCCAAAAAACTTCGTTCACTCGACCATCATACACAAGTTAGACTGATCCCTTCCTACGTCTTGGTAGTTACATGGGTAATCTTTACCTTTGTACTCATTGGCTGGGTATTCTTCGCTTCTTTTTCGACCAGTCAGGAAATATTCAGTGATTCCATGTTCAAGTTTGAGTCGGGGTTCCATTTCGAGAACTATATTCGTGCCTGGAATACACAAAAAGTATCGGTCTATTTCATGAACTCGTTGATGTACACCGTGGTATCCTGTACCTCGATCATCCTCATTGCTTCCCCTGCAGCCTATGTATTGAGCCGGTTCAAGTTTAGGGGAAATCTTTCCATCCAGAGCCTTCTTGCCTCTGCATTAGGAATCCCAGCGATCATGATCGTCATGCCACTGTTCAGCCTCGTAAGCCGATTACGCCTGACAAACAACCGTTGGTTGCTCATATTCCTCTATATTGCCATGAATGTTCCTTTCACTACTTTCTTCCTGCTTGCATTCTTCAAGAGCCTGAGTACCACCTATGAAGAAGCAGCCTACATCGATGGCTGTTCCCCTATGGGGACCTTCTGGAGGATTATGTTCCCCTTGGTGCAACCGGGGATTATCACGGTTACTGTGTTCAACTTCATCACCATCTGGAACGAATACTTCATGTCAATGATTTTTGCAAACAAACCAAAGGTGAGACCTGTCTCCGTTGGACTGTTCAATATGATCCAAGCCATGCGATACACAGGAGATTGGGGCGGGATGTTCGCCTCTGTCGTTATCGTTTTCCTCCCGACATTTCTCCTCTATATATTCCTTTCAGAGCGAATCATCCAAGGAGTAACAGCAGGAGCTATCAAAGGATAGAATCACACACTGTTCATTCCATTTTACTCATCCCACCCCAAGAGGCCTGTATGCAGATTTCAGAATATAAGCTCCGCCAAGTTATCAATCATTTCGCTATCGAAGGTTCCCTGGCTTCCATCGAGGTCAACAAGGAAGGACATATCAACTCCACGTTCTTCACCACCTTCACGAATGAAGGGAGTGTCCAGAAATATACCCATCAACGAATAAATACCTTGGTGTTCAAGCAGCCGGTTGCCTTGATGGAGAATGTCAGTCTGGTTACTTCACACATACGATCGAAACTAATCGGTCACTATGACAATGTTGAGCAACGGTGCCTGCGTGTCATACCTACCCGTTCTGGGACCAATGTGTATGTTGATGAGGATGGGGGGTATTGGAGGACCTACCAGTACATCGATCACGTGAAGACCTTCAAGACGATAGCAGATGCAGAACAAGCATATCTCCTGGGTGAGGCCATAGGCAACTTCCAGTTGCAGCTATCGGACTTCGATGGAAAAATGCTGCATGAAACCATTCCTCACTTCCATGATATGCGCCTACGCTATGACCAGCTTGAAGAAGCAATACAGGTGAACCACCAGGATCGGATACAGATGGTAGGACCTGATGTGGAATATCTCATGGATACCAAGGAGCGGGGATTCATTCTCTGGGACAAACTGCAGGAAGGGCGTCTTCCTGTACGGGTAACCCATAATGACACGAAGATCAACAATGTCTTGTTCAGCCTTGATGGAAAAGAAGCGCTCTGTATCATTGACCTTGATACCGTGATGCCTGGAACCATCCTTTTCGATACCGGGGATATGATCAGGACGGCAACCACAACAGCAGAGGAGGATGCCACTGATCTTTCCAAGGTACACTGTGACACCTCACTCCATCATGCTTTACTGGAAGGATACTTCTCAAAAGCTGACTTTCTTACCCCGCTTGAACGATCACTGGTGGTCGAATCAGGAAGAAACATCACCCAGATCATGGCAGTACGATTCTTGACGGATTTTCTCAATGGGGATCGCTACTATCATATTGATCGGGAGAACCAAAACCTTGATAGAGCGAGGAACCAGATTGCCCTCATGCAGGACATGGACAGCAAGTGGCAGACCTTATCACAAGGAGTATAAAGTATGACTTCAATTAAGAGTGGCACATTCAAGGCAAACGCGGCCTTACCTATTGGAGCCAATCCACTTCCCTCCTTCAGAGACCCCAAGCACGATGCCCTCGTAAGAGTAAAACCACAAGTTTCTTCTAAGAATACTGCCCTTATGGGCCTTGATTGCGGCAAGCGTTCTCTTCCCTACCAAATCCAAGACCGATACGATAGAAACCGAGAAGAGCAAGAGATACCTGCAATCATCATGGAGAACGACTATCTCAAGGCAACCTTTCTCCCAACGCTTGGAGGAAGGCTCATCAGTCTTATCGACAAAGAAAATGACAGAGAACTGCTATATTGCAATACAAGTCTCCAAGCTTGCAACCTTTCCAATCTTGATGCATGGTTCGCTGGAGGCATTGAGTGGAATATAGGTCAATATGGGCATGCCTTCACCACCTGTAGTGATGTATTTGCCTCGATTCAGAAAGATGAGGAGGGTGTGCAGTTCTTGCGGCTCTCTGAATATGAGCGATGCAAGGGTCTCTGGTGGCATATCGACTTCCACTTGGGAGATACATCCAGGCTATTGTATGCCCATGTCCATATCCACAACCTTTCTAGTGAGCGAAAATCCTTGTACTACTGGACAAATACTGCAGTACCAGTCACAGAGAAGACACGCGTTCTTGCAAGTAGCAATGAAGCAATCTATCTGGATCCCTATGCAAAGAACAACACCCGACTCTTCGGCCATATGAATATGCCCCGAATGGAAATCTACGAAGACATTGATGCCTCGTATCCGAGCCAATTCAAGGCATCAAACGAGTATTTCTTTCTTTGCGAAAAGAGCCCAATGCCATGGGAGTGCGCCATTGAAGAAGACGGCAGCGGCTTCTTTGAAGCTTCTACACCACCCTTGTCCTACAGGAAAATGTTCTGCTGGGGGAGCCATGCAGGGGGAAAGAGGTGGCAACGCTACCTTTCTCCAGACAGTGAAGATGAATACATCGAGGTTCAAAGTGGATTGGCTCCAAGTCAATTGCACGGCTCGTACCTGGAGGCACAGAGTTCAATCTGCTGGACGCAGGCCTTCGGTTCTTTGGAGATATCCCCACAAGAAGCCCACAGCCCACAATACGAAGTTGCCATGCAGGTAGCAGAGGATACTATTCATTTGATCATAGATGAACAGAGACTCAGAGCTATGCATCAAACATGCCTCAAGGCAAGTGAACGCAGCCCTGAAATAATAATGCACCAAGGAAGCGGCTGGGCTTTCCTTGAACAAAAGGTCCAAAATCTCTCACTACCGGTAGCGTTCCGCTTTGAAAGGGACAGCGTCAAGGATCAGGAACTTCCATATCTTGGCCTGATAACAGAAGGGAAACTGCCGGTCATGGACCCCAATAGGCGACCTTTCAGTGCTCCTCCCTGTTCCAATACATGGAAAGCAATATTCATGGCTGCATTGAGAAACCCTTGCTTGACTATCCATGAATCGGCCACTCTCAATCACTACCTTGGGATCATCCACTTGGAACAAGAAGAAGTATCATATGCCCAAACGTGTTGGCTTAAGGCAATGGAGAATCTCCCAAACGCCTGGACCGCAAGAAATCTTGCACAACTGGAAATCAGAAGAGGTGAAGTGGAGGAAGCTCTTCGATGGTACTCAATCGCAAGCAGACTCTCTGGTTTTAAGGCTGACCCTGCTATCGCAGAAGAGTATTGTGCACTCTTGGTTGCTGAACAGAAAACCGTCGAAGCCCAGAAGCTCTTCGAGGATATTCCCCCCACTTGGATGGATTCAAGTGAAGCTTTAAGAATTACCCGTGCAAAGCTGGCTGTTCAGGAGAAGAATGCCCCGCTTATCAAGAGCTTGGTCTTTGACCGGGAGATAGGGCATATCCGAGAAGGGGATACTCCCCTAAACAGCCTATGGT
>NZ_JAEKNT010000543.1 GCF_016406725.1 Sphaerochaeta sp. S2
GGGTTATGTATACACGACGAACCATGCTCTTCCTCCTGCAATGCTCTCTTCCCAATATCCCTTCGATACTGCTTTCCCTCATAGGTAACAGCATCCACTGCCTTATACGCCACATGTATCGCTTTTGCCAATGTATCACCGGTCCCCACCACATGGAGGACCCTTCCCCCATCAGTCACCAAATTCCCCTGTTCATCATAGGTGGTTCCACCATGATAAACCGTAGTATTCTGGGGAAGGTCGCTGATGGTAATCACTTTTCCCTTTTCATACCTGACTGGGTAGCCACCACTGGCAAGTGTCACCGAACAGGCAGATTCCTTTCTGCTCACCACCGGGACACGATCGAGGGTCCCATTCCTGCAAGACAACAGGATTTCCAGTGCATCACCTTCCAAAAGGGTAAGTGCAACCTCAGCCTCTGGGTCCCCGAAGCGACAATTGTATTCAATGACCACAGGGCCCCCAGAGGTGAGCATAAGACCAAAAAAGAGACAGCCCACAAACGGACTGCCATCTCTCTTGAGTGCTGCAATGGTAGGAAGCACGATGCTTTCCATACACTCGGCTGCAACCTGCTCACTGTAGAATGGGTTTGGGGCTATGACCCCCATCCCTCCGGTATTAGGTCCCTGGTCCCCATCGAAGGCGCGCTTATGGTCCATGCAACTGACCAGAGGCTTTACATGCGTTCCATCACTCAAGACAAGCAAGGAAACCTCAGGCCCACTGACAAACTCCTCGATCACGACTGTCTGCCCACTGGAGGCAAAGACCTTCTCTACCATCATAGCCTGAAGAGCCTCTTCAGCCTCCTCAATCGTCTCTGCGATGACTACCCCTTTACCGAGAGCCAGCCCATCAGCCTTGACCACCAAAGGGAAAGAGCTTCGTGATAGGTGCTCACGTGCTGTGACAATATCGGTAAACACCTCATAGGAAGGAGTGGGGATATGATTCCGCACCATAAAAGCCTTGGCGTAGGATTTACTCCCCTCTAGCTGGCTGGCCACCTTGGTTGGACCAAAACAGGGAATCCCCTGTGCCTCCAATACATCGGCAAGCCCGCCGACCAGCGCCTCATCGGGTCCTATTACTGCAAACTCAATTGCATGCTGCACTGCAAATTCAGCAATCCCATTGTGGTCACAAAGCGGGATGGAGACCATCGTTGTAAGGGATGCAATTCCTGCATTATGTCCGATGCAAAACAGCTCAGTTGCCTTCTTACTCTTTGCAATTACTGCTGCCAAGGCGTGTTCACGGCCGCCTGAACCGATAATGAGGATACGCATCTTCTAGTGGTGGAAGAGACGGATCGCATTGCACACCATCAGGATGCCATGCTCATCACATGCCTTGATCACTGCATCGTCACGCAGGGAACCTCCACTTTGCACGATATAGGAAACACCACTCTGGGCTGCACGGTCGATATTATCCCTGAAGGGGAAGAAGGCATCACTGGCAAGGCTTACACCGGTAAATGAGGCTAGGATATCCCGCTTTTTCTGATCTGTGAGTGGGGGCACATCCTCACTGAAATAGAGCCCGGGGTCCTGGATTTCAGAGCGCAGATACGCTTCCACTGCATTATCCTTCTCATTCCTGCTCAAGGTTGGAAGGAAGGGAAGGTCAAGGACTTGCCTGGACTGACGCAGGTGCCAGGCATCGACCTTTTCCCCTGCAAGGCGGGTGCAATGGATCCTGGATTGCTGTCCTGCCCCCACCCCGATGGTTTGCCCACGCTTCGCAAAACATACAGAATTCGATTGCGTATACTTCAGTGCATTGAGTGCAACGAGCAAGTCAAGACGGGCCTCCTCTGTCAAATCCTTGTTCTGTGTGATGATCGGCTGAAGGACAGATGCATCCAGTACTGCAGTATTACGTTCTTGGGTAAAGGTAATCCCAAAGACACTTCTCGTCTCCAGCATTGGTGGTACATAGCCAGGATCTATCTGCAATACGACATACTTGCCGCCTTTCTTCTTCTGCAACAAGGCAAGCGCCTCAGGTTCGTAGGAGGGTGCGATAACCCCGTCAGAAACTTCACGCTTGATGATTCGTGCTGTTTGCAGATCACAGCGATCACTGAGACTGATGAAATCCCCGAAGGAAGACATACGGTCAGCACCACGGGCACGAACGTAGGCAGTGGCAAGCGGAGAAAGTTCCTCATGCTCCCCGATGAAGTACATCCTTCGCTCTGTTTCATTCAATGCAAGCGAGACCGCCGCACCTGCAGGACTGACATGCTTGAACGAGGCGGCTGCACTGAGTCCGGTAGCCTCTGCGAGTTGGCTGACCAGCTGCCAACCGTTCAGCGCATCAAGCAAATTGATATATCCAGGGCTTCCGCACAACACCTGCAGGGGAAGATCCCCCACTTCCATGCTTATACGCGCATGTCCTTGGTTGGGATTGCATCCATACTTCAAATCCAAATGATCCACCTTCTACCTCCCACTCTCTGCATTGATCAAGAACAGTTCAAAGGAACCGACTGAAAGATCGGTCTCCCGGACACAGAGTGCCACCCGATACGATTCATCAAGACTCTTCCATATCTGGTTGGCAATCTCACCTCCCGATCCCTTCAAGACCACTTGTCTCGGTTTTCCGGCGAAGGGAGGAAGAGGATTGCCATCCCCTTCATAGGTATGGATGAGATAACCTTCCCCTCTCCTTGGTTGAGGGTAGGGAAAGAGGGCTCGCTCACACGCTTCCTTCTTCCTTCTCAGGATTGAGAGGGTATACGCTCCGCCATCAGAGAAATCAACCAATCCACTGATACGGCTGGTATAGTTCGGGGCATCGGGTTCATAGGTGTGGCTCTCAAGAGCTTCTGCCATTCCCTTGCCTTCAGCAAGCAAGGAGAGGATGGTATCGCTCTGGTCGCCATTGGAGACCACAAGCTTGGTTTCATACGTATCCATCGCACGGTAGATGATCAGGGAAGGGTCCTTGACCAAGCGCTCATCAATCGCCTCAGTCCTGACAGTCCCCGCATCTGCAACCAACCGACGGTTTTTGCTGTGCTCGCTTCGGGCGGTTATGAAGTAGGCAACAATACTCTTTCCTTCTTCGTTCAATCCACACACAATACCCCTTCCAGGATATCGTTGTGCCTGCAGTGCTCTGTTCAAATCCATCCCATACTCCAATAATTGACAATAGTGCTCCACGGTTTCAGAAAGCAATTTCCACTCGACTGTCTCCAGAATCCGTTTTGCCAGACTCTCCGGCGTATCGCTTTCAAGCACCTCGAGCGAGCGCTGTGCAAGGATCGGACCGGCATCCGCTTCCTCACTGACGATGTGCACGGTTGCCCAGCTGAGTTTAACCCCACGTTCCAAGGCAGCCTCATGCACCCGCCTGCCATAATACCCTTTTCCACAGAAGCTGGGTATCAGGGAGGGGTGGATATTGAGAATCCTCTCAGGGTACTGTCTCACAACATTGCCACTGAGAATGCTCAAAAAACCAGCCAATACCACCAAATCTATGCGGTAGGCTCCAAGCAAAGCCAAGAGTTCTGTCTCAAACCGTGCCTTCTTGAGTTGTTTTTTGTCAAGGGCAACAGAAGGAATTCCCTTCAGCTTTGCCCGATCCAGGGCTAGTGCATCGCTCCTGTCGCTGACTACCAGGACAACCGAGCCATGATCGAGCAGGTGAGCATCAGCAGCATCAAGCATAGCCTGAAGATTGGTCCCACTCCCGCTTGCCAATACAGCGATACGGATCATGCGATCACCACCCCTTCTGATTCTGTCACTTCCCCAAGGACCCAAGCATCAGGAATAAGAGAGAGAGCAAGCTCAGCATCCTCTCCCCCGATGGCAAGTACCATTCCTACTCCCATGTTGAATGTGGCATACATGTCCTCATTTGGAATTGATCCTGTTTGTTGGATAAGACCAAAAATTGGTTTCTGCTTGATCGATTCCCTATTGATAACAGCGCCAAGGCCGGGGGGAAGCATCCTGGGGATATTTTCATAGAATCCCCCTCCGGTAATGTGGCTTGCCCCCTTTATGGAAATCTTTTCGGCAAGTTCCAACACCTGGGAAACATAGATTCTTGTTGGTGTAAGCAACTCTTCGCCCAGGGTACAGCCAAGTTCCTCATACCAATGAAAAAGCAAGGAAGGGTCATTATCCAGATCAAAGACCTGCCTGATGAGGGAGAATCCATTTGAGTGAACCCCGCTTGAGGGGAGAGCCAGGAGGCAGTCTCCACGCTTAATGGTGGATGGGTCGAAGATTCTTTCCTTTTCGGCCACAGCAACACAGAATCCTGCCAGGTCATACTCTCCTTCCTGGTAGAAACCCGGCATCTCTGCCGTCTCGCCCCCAATAAGGGCACATCCAGCCTGCCGGCACCCCTTGGAAACGCCTTTGACAATCTGTTCCACTTTCAGTGGGGCAAGCAGACCCAAGGCAATGTAATCAAGAAAGAGACGTGGCTTAGCTCCGCAGCATATGACGTCGTTGACGCACATGGCGACACAATCAATTCCCACTGAATCATGACGATCAAGGGCAAATGCTATCTTCAGCTTGGTACCTACCCCATCAGTACCACACACGAGAACTGGGTGGGGGGTGTCTTCCAGATCGAGTTCAAAGAGACCGGAGAAACCTCCGAGATCGGAGCGGACCCCGTCAATCATGGTGGAGGCAACGTGCTTTTTCATCAATTCAACTGCTTTGTAGCCCCGCCTCACATCAACCCCAGCATCTGCATATCTTTGTGCTTGCATAACCAGCTCCTATAACGCTTTGGGACAGGGATACTCACCGGTAAAACATGCTCGGCAGAACCCAATACCCGGATGATCTGAAAGTTTTATCACTTGGTCAATTGTAAGGAATCCAAGTGAGTCGACACCAAGGATTGCCTCCATGGCCTTATGGTCATGATTACAGGCAAAAAGATCTTTTTTTGAATCAATATCGGTACCGTAATAACAGGGGAACAGGAATGGAGGAGCCGATGAGCGCAAATGAACCTCTTTAGCTCCTGCTTCCCTAAGCAGGCGAACAATACGCTTGCTTGTGGTTCCCCTTACGATGGAATCATCAATCAGAACCACTCGTTTCCCTCGCACCGTTGAGCTGATCGGATTGAGTTTGATACGCACCGTACTCTCCCGCTCACCCTGCTTCGGTTGGATGAATGTCCTGCCAATGTACTTATTCTTGATAAAGCCAATCCCATAGGGAATCCCTGACTGCCTGGAATACCCGATTGCAGCATCAATCCCACTGTCAGGCACACCTATGACCACATCTGCCTGAGCAGGGTGCTCCAGGGCGAGGAATGCCCCACTACGGATTCTTGCCTCATGGACGCTGATGGTGTCTATGACGCTGTCGGGACGTGCAAAATAGATGAGTTCAAAGACGCAGAGGCTGGAACTAACGCTCTTGCAATGCTCTTTGTTGGAATGGATTGTCCCATCCTTCCCATCGATGATACAGATCTCCCCAGGCTCAATATCCCGAAGGAACTGAGCCCCAACAGCATCAAGGGCACAACTTTCACTGGCAAATACATACCCATCTTCCACTTTGCCCAGGCAGAGTGGACGGAACCCATGGGGGTCCCGAACGGCAATGAGCGAATCTTCGCTCATCACCAGAAGGGAGTAGGCCCCCTTCACCTCATCCATGGTTCTGGAGAGAGCCTCTTCCAGGCTTTGGGATTCCAATCGGTGGCTGGTGAGAATATGGGCAAACACCTCTGTATCGCTCGAGGAGTGAAAGAGCGAGCCTTTCAACTCCAGCGTACTACGAAGCTCCTGGTCATTGACCAGATTTCCGTTGTGGGCCAAAGCAAGACTGCCCAGCATATGATGAAAAATCATTGGTTGGACATTCTCCGGGCTTCTCTCCCCGCTCGTCCCATAGCGGGTATGGGCGATAGCCATCTTGGAGGAACCAGAGGGGAGCTCTGGGGGGTGCTCAAAAACATCGGCAACCAAGCCCACATCCTTGATAACGCTCAACATACCAT
>NZ_JAEKNT010000544.1 GCF_016406725.1 Sphaerochaeta sp. S2
ATCTAAATCCCATATTAATGATTTCATAATACCTGTTATGAAGTGACCTTTGTCAAGTTCTATGACAAAACGCCCTCATTTTTCCTTTCTTAAATTGTGCGCACAGGTACAGAGGCAAAGCCTCAGATTTAACAGTTCCCGGCATTGGCCACTCTGTTATACGTGGATCAGATTTCTCTGCCAACAGGCTAATGGTTCGCCGCAAACGCTATAATCTCCTAGCGTGAATCAATGTATTTTCAATACAGTGTCAACAGAGGTATTTCTTAGATCGTTTAAACCTTCTTTGTTATCTAAGACTTTACCTTTGTACCCGCACACTTAAGCTCAAATGTATTTGAATTATACACTTGTTAACACTTTATAATAGTTCACTTTTTATTAAGCAATGTTATTTGTCATCATTCCCCATATAAAACATGCTAATTCTCTTGCTATTGCTGCTTTTGCTTTGTTTCTATTTACACCTTTATTTAATGTAAGTTTGTAGAATTTACGTCTCAATCTCTCGTTTGCCTTGTCTGCATAAGCTATTACTTCAGAGGCATTTCCCTTTTGTCTAGCTTTTAAAGCTTTTGATTTATAACCTATTCGACCTTTAGTATAGCCTTGGGCAGACTCTATTAATAACTTTCTTAAATGGCTATTGCCTGCTTTAGTTATACCAAGCCCATTGCGCCTTTCATCACTTGTATCTTCACCAGGTTGTTAATCCTAAGAAAGAACTAAAGTTACCAGCCTTTGCAAATCGATTAAAATCTCCAATTTCAGCTAAAAATGATAAAGATGTATGTGTTTTTATGCCAATGAAACAATTCAGCATTTTAACATTTTCATTATATTTTTCACCTAAAGCCAACTCTTCTATTCGTTGATCTAATCTTTCTATTCTATCAAGTAATTGCTCATAAGTGACAAGATACTCGTCAAGTGTCTCTTTAAAAACACCATCTATTTTTAAAGTTCTTAACCAACTCATATGCTTTAGAGTCCAATAAGTTTTTCCTTCTTCAAACTTAAATCCGTTTCGTAAAGTGAATGCTAATATTTGCTGTTTAGTACTCTTTAACATTTTCATGTGGTCATCACGCATACGAATAAAATCTTTTATAGCATTATCTTCAGCAGAGGGTACATAGACCTCACTGTAAGTTTTTAGGGCTAAGCATCTAGCTATATTTCCTGCATCTCTTTTGTCAGTCTTTACCCGTCTGTTATTTGTTATAGCCATTGTTGTTGGTGCTAAAATCTTACAGTCTACATTATGATTCTTTAACTCATGGTATAATGAGTAACCTAAACAACCAGCTTCATAACCACATAGAAAGGTAGAGGATTTTGGATATTTATCTCGTACACCTTCAATGTATTTCAGAATCAATCTATAATCAGCTTGTATCTTTTGTTTGTATTTAACCTCATCATCAGAAAATGTGTAACATCATAAAGTAAAACTCTTCTTATGGACATC
>NZ_JAEKNT010000545.1 GCF_016406725.1 Sphaerochaeta sp. S2
GGTAATCATTGTAGGAGAGATCGCTGACGAGCATTCCAAAGGGTTGTTCATCATCAAATACTGGTGCTGGAACGGTCTCGAGGATTGCGTCAAGCAACTGGTGGAGGTTCTCATCAAGATCAAGAGAAGACAGTCCACAACGACCATCCTTCCCACTTGCATAGAATACCGGCACCTCAAGCATTGATTCATCATCGCCAAGCTCGAGAAGCAATTCATAGACCTCCTGGAGAACCTCTTCACTACGTTCATCCTGGCGGTCGACCTTGTTGATGACGATAATTGGTTTCAGGTTTAGTTTGAGTGCTTTCTCAAGTACAAAACGTGTCTGTGGAAGCGGACCTTCCGCTGCATCCACAAGAAGGACAACACCATCGACCATGGAGAGCCCTCGTTCAACCTCTCCACCAAAATCAGCGTGTCCCGGGGTATCGATGATGTTGATCTTCACCCCTTTCCAGGAAATGGCACAGTTCTTTGCGCTGATCGTGATACCACGTTCCCGTTCAATGGCTCCACTGTCCATTATTCTGTCTTGTCCATCATCAGTGAGCCCACTCTGCCTGAACATGGCATCCACCAACGTGGTTTTGCCGTGATCAACGTGGGCGATGATGGCTATATTGCGAATCATATCATTCTGGGTAAGCATAAGAATTCCTTACGTCCGCATTTAGCGGATGACGCTGGTCCTCGATTCCTTCGATTCCAGGAACGTTTTGACCAAGATGAGCAGAAGCATAAGCAGAATACTGATCGTGATGGTGGCAAGACCTCCTGCCATTCCAACGGACTGTGCAACAGCCCCGATTATGATCGGCATACTGATCGCTCCAATAGTTGCAGTTGCGATACAAGTTCCGGTTGCGATGGTAGAGGAGGTGAATCTGCTGTCCATCGTAGAGAGTGTTGTGGGATAGGTTCCACTCATGGCAAAACCAAATCCAAAAAGGCTGACATAGATCAATGCAGTATTCTCTACGCTGATCATCATCGTGAAGAAAGCAAACTGAAGCAAAGCAAGGATGATGAGCAGGACATTCTTGTTCATTCTGTTTGAAAGGTGGGCACAGGCAAGTCGCCCAAGCAATATACATACCCAAAGCGCCGAACTTGTTGTCTGCGCAAGGGAGGGGCTCAATCGTCCAGTGTCAATGAAGTAGGTCACCAACCAACCAATGACGGAGGCTTCTGAGCAGAGATAGAAAAACAATATAAAGGTGTTAAGCCAGAAACGGCCACTTTTCATGAATGCGTGGCTCTGATGCCCCACTTCCTTTTTCTTGGGTTTCCCCGATAGGGATGATCGACTGAGAAAAATCAGTACCAGAAGTTCAGCCAATACCAGGAACCATGCACTGATCCTCCAGTGGACACCAAAGAGTGTTGTAGAGAAAAGCACTAGAAACGGAGCAAGAAAGGCGCCTACGGCGAAAGAAGCATGCAGGAGATTCAGCCCAGCACCCTTATTCTCACTTATCTCACTCATGACCACATTCGTAATGTTGCTGTTGGTGCCTCGCCCTATTCCAGTAAAGGCAAAAGCAAGAAGCAGCAACAGTGGATTACCTGTTACGGTGATCAAGAGAAATCCGATGACAATACCAAGAGAAAGGGTAATGGTACTCCGCTTACGACCGATGAGATACGGAAGGTATCCGGCGACAAGAAGTGCAATAAAGTTTCCTACCTGGTGAGCAGAGATCACAGCACCACTGAGTACATAACTCATGTGATACTCTTCTTTCAGGAACGGTAGCAATGCCCCGATCATGGTGCTCATCATCCCACTGGTGAGAAAGGCAAAATATAACGTATACATCAAGGGCACGTGTTCACGTTTAACCTTGAGCATGGAAGCAAGGGAAGGCATATAAACTCCTAGATTGTTGCAAGGAAAGGATTCCAGACAAAAGTACGGTCTAAAAACGTACATCTATTAAATACCGTTATTTGGCACTTTTGTCCACTAGGTAAGAGATTATCATCTTCTTCATGAAGAGGATGTATAGCAATAACTTAAAGGATTATGTAACAAATATCATAACCATTATTCGTATTGTTTCAAATGTTTTTATCATTGTTTTTATGTATTTTTATATTGTTTCTGTTATTTCCTATACTTTTTTGCTGTTATTCTATTTCGTTTCTATTCTTAAATTACCTTTTTTATCAATGATTCTTAATTGCATTATCAGTTATACTTATAGCATATAGCTAGCTATCCAAATTCTTTCATTATTGTATTGAAGTCCAATCCTCATCCTTCCAACAAGAACAAAGCGAGTATGTCTAACCAAGGGTATCACAAATATAATGGATTACCATTTACATTTCTTTAGGTATCATTACCAGCAAACTTTGTTTTATGGAAATTCCAGACACTTCCCATTCTATATCCCATTGATGGTTTAAGTAGGCAACTACATAGTACAAAACCCACCATGGTCCTTTTCAAGATACACAAGATGGATAGTCAAAAACACCCGAACAATACAAGCATCCAAGAGAAGTCTTCTAAGACCGGAAACACATCAAGATAAGCTACTTCCTTTTTTTTCCTATGTTTCAGAGTTCCACAAAGAAGAGAGAGAACAAAGCATTCCAGATATCCCTTTAAGTAATCATCACCTTGTAGTCACAGGATGAAATCTCAGTTTGTTATCAAAGTTGATAAAAAAAGAACTTTCATACATGATCTTCATAGAAAACACTACCCCCAACGACCTAGGCTCAAATAAGGTATTCTTTGACTATCATTATCTATCTATGATATATATTCTTTTTGTTTTTATATTGTTGAAACGTTTTTCTGTATTGTTCTAATATCTTTAATATATTATTTTATTGCTATTTTAATATATATGTATAATATGTGTCTCTCTGTAATTGATGGGCTCAACAATTCCCTGGATTGATTTGTTACATACCTATTTCGGTACTATTTATATCTTTTTAAAGACTACTTATACATTCCTTTCTCTGGCATATTCATTGATGGGATTGCATTAGTGCTTGTTCCAAAGCCTTGAGATGTGTCTTGGAAGTAATGGTTGCACCACTGATTACTCACACATCGATATTCAATACAGAATGACATATCAAATCCCTTAAACTACACCAGATGTATTGTGAAAAGCTTGAGGCCTATCACTTAGGAAGCAAGAAAGAATTGTTGCAGTGCTATCCATAAACCACTAGCTCCAACAAACATATAGACAATACGCTTGAGAAGATAATCGGGGGTTCGTTTAAAAAGAAGCAGCCCAACATACGTGCCAACAGAAATAGCCACCCATCCAATAAGAATGATTGGTATGTGCGATATCTCAAACGCTCCATGATAACTTCTAATTAGGATACTCTGAATATTGCAGACCAGGAAATAGGCCTGGATGGTGGCTAGATAGTGTTTCTTGTCTTTCACAGCAGCAAAAAGATACAAGGCTACAGGAGGACCACCTATACCAAACAACCCATTACCCAACCCTGCAACAATACCCATTAAAAGCCCATTTATTGTGGATGCCTGTATGACAATTTTGTTACTGAAGCAGGCAAAATACAGTGACAATGCCATGAGAAAGAAACCGAGGATTCCTGTAAGGATGCGACTTTCCACCTGGAGACTGGATACGATCACAATGGCACCTACAAGCAAACTGGAAACCAACAAGGGGATAAGTACTTTCCATTGAATCGATTTCCAATACCTGATAGTGAGAAAACCAGTACTGCCGATTGCAATGATCTGGTTGAGTGTCACAGCTGTGGAAAATGGAAACAGGGAAGGAAAGAAGATCATGGCAATAATGGGAAAACCAAATCCGATATTTGCTTGTAGGAAAGCCCCCACAAACACAATGGCAAATACACTGAGAAGCAACACGACACACCCCCGAGGGCAAGTGTACCACACCTTTGGCCTATAGATATAAAAATACCCTCCGGTAAGGAGGGGATGAAGGGAAAAAGAAAAAGGCCCGGCGGCTACCTACTCTCCCACGGCTAACCGTAGTACCATCGGCGTGAGGGTGCTTAACTTCCGTGTTCGGGATGGGAACGGGTGTGTCCACCCTGCTGTGGCCACCGGGCCGGCCAACGCCTGGGAGCGCGAGGAT
>NZ_JAEKNT010000546.1 GCF_016406725.1 Sphaerochaeta sp. S2
GTCTCCTGGGCACTTGCAACCATCACATCATAGTCAAGAATGGTAAAGAATGTGCATACAGGGTCCAAGGAGGCAAAGGCTTCCTGGGCTGTGGCAAATCCATAGGTGAAGATTGCAAGGGTATAGGGACAAACACCTTCCGCTTTGGTAATCGCCTGAACTGCCTTGATGGAAGATCCCCCGGTTGAGATCAAATCCTCAATAAGGAGCACCTTGGCACCAGCATAGGTACCTCCTTGCCCAAGTCCCTCAATCTGCTGGCCAAGCCCATGATCCTTGCCGGAACTCCTCACATAGCTCATGGGTTTCTCGAGTCGGTCTGCCAAGGTGGTTGCATGAGGAATGCCAGCAGTTGCAGTTCCTGCAATGTTATCCGGGTCAAAATCAAGGCTCTCCAGCATCGCAGCAAAAGCCTCGCTGACCAGCTTTCTGGCTCCACTTTCGGCAAGCAGTCTCCTGTTGTCATTGTAGATGGGCATACGGTAGCCGCTTGCCCATGTGAAAGGATCTTGCACTTGGAGTCGGATTGCACCAAGCTCCAAGGCTTTCTTTGCCAGAATTGGTCCATAATGGTTTGTAATATCTTCAATATGTTTCATGGTTTCTCCAGTGTAGCCTATTTATTTCCACGCTTCCAGATTTCCTTGAAGGTGTGTGTTTTGTTACAGAATGCACAGACAAAGGTGTTGTCCTTGGTTCGATAGAACATGGCTGGGACCCCTTCACCCTGATCAGGGTGGGAGATGCATGCTTCATTCGTGCAAGCCAGATCCTCAAAGTTATAGATACGGGGGGGAAGATGCAAGCGGAATTTATTGATTACCCTCCCATCCTTGATCAGGTTCAGCGTACAACCAGGAGCAACTGCACTCAAACGCTTGATCTGCTTACGGTCAAGACTGTACTCACCGGGTCGAAAGATGATCCCTTTGAAGATATCTTCCTGACCGCTGGTGCTTACCCACTCCCCACCTTTGTATGCGTCCAGGCCAAGCACACTGCTGATAAGCCTCATATGTCTCCTGATCTCGCCCGGGCTGTCTCCCTTGAGAATGTGGTCGATGACCAAGCCATTTCGAATTGGTTGCACGCCTTCACTCACCCGCTTCTCTTTTGTTTCCCGGGAGTGCAAGTCTACCTCTGTAATGTAGTCTTCGCTCTCATACACTACCTTTTTAGCCACTGGGACAAATTCGCTGCCGATTTTTCCTGCAAGCAGTGAAAGCAATACAATCCTTACATACATACCGTTGATCGATTGTCGTTCCCATCCATTGAGGGGTGTCTCATCGAGGAAGGTGGGAATTGTGGGAGTTACCTTGTGCCGTGGTAGCGGGTGATAGAAGGTGGTACCTTCCTTTATTCTGTCCAAGAACTCTTCTCGGAATGTAATGGAACGACGTAGCTCTTCCTGCCTCTGGAGGATTCTGTCCCCCATTCGCTCCAGCTGTGGACGGGTGAAGTACCACTTGGAAGCCACATCAGGTTGCTCAAGGTATTCTTCGATGGAAGAGAAGATTCGAACTTGGTAACCATTTTCTTCCATCCGGTTTACGTAGACTTCCGGCATTGCCAGTTCTACGGGGGCTATCAAATCAACCTTGACCTGCTTGAATATTTTCAGGCCATCCGCTTTTGAGTGCACGGTTCGTCCGTGGAAGAGATCACCGACCAATGCAAGATGCAATTCCTCGTTGCTCCATTGGTTGTCTTCAAGAAAGGTGAACTCATCAAGCAATTCCTGGGTAGGATGCTCATGCTTTCCATCCCCTGCATTGATGAATATCGGTTTACGATACAGTTTATTTCGCCCTGCGTAAGCGGCGCAAGCCTCCTCCAGATGTCTGGTAACACCCTCAACCTTGCTTCGTATGATGAAGATGGTATTCTCATATCCACTGAGGGTATTGAAAGTATCGGCATAGCTCTCTCCCTTGTTGAAGGAAGAACTGTCGCTGTTCAGCTCAGAGACTTTTGCATGATGGAAGTTGGCAGCATTCTTGAAAGATTCCTTGGTCCTGGTACTGTCTTCCAGAAACACTTCATAGATGCCGAAATCCCTATCATCAATTCTAAAAGGGGCGAGCTTCTCTTCATCTCTCATCTCCATCGCTTGCTTGAGAACACGTACCTGATCGAAGAGGTACATACGTTCTTCTTTGGAAAAATCCTCAATAACACACAACGAGCGTCCTGCAAATACATTCTGTTTTTCCATCTTGACTCCTTCAAAAAAAAAGCCGGCCCTACGACCGACTCTTCACTACACTATCATATTGAGGGGATTCCCATTCCAGAGCGTTATACGCAACACTGTTTCGTTTCTTGCCCATGGGCTCCCTCCTACTTGCTACTTCTGGAAAACCATAGCAGAGAGTTAGCTCTCTGTCTAGGGTTACTCCTCAATTTTCTTGCCAACCGCATCTGTGTCTTGCTCTATGTCAGAGAGACTCAATAAATCCTCTTTCACGGGACCTGTCGATTTCTCTGGCTCCTCTTGTTTTGCAACAGGGACCTCCACTCGTTTGGTCTCCTTTGGTTGCGTGTTCGCACTCTCGCGTTCTGCTTCCACCCAATCTGTAATGGTCTCATAAGCTGAATCAGGACCAAAGGCAAGCACTGCATCGAACTGCTCTGGAGAAATCTTACCACGATTCTTCAGATCACGCTTGTACATTTTTCGATACCAACCATTGGACCGCTTGCGAATATGGTGTTTTCGACGTTTTTTCAGTTTCCCACTCGTACCCTCGGCACTGTACCGAGAGGCATATGAACCATAGCCATACCCCTTGCCATATCCATAGCCGTATCCATAGCGGTATCCCGTTCCAACCGAGCCGGGAACAACACCGTTGAATACCACACCACTGATGGGAACATTTGCCGTTCTCAAGCTGCTGATCAGATCGAAGAGCGAACCCTTGCTGGTAATACCGGCACGGACAGTGATGATCAGGCCATCAACATGTTTGCTGATGGAGAGCAACTCACTGGCGGAGTCCAATGGAGGTGCATCGATAATGACAAAGTCATATACACTTTCCAAGTAGTGAATGAGCTGCTTATACCGTGGATTGGAGAAGATGCCGGCATGCACCAAGGGAGCATTGCCAGGAGGCAACAAGTGCAGCTCGGGAACCTTTTCAATTGGCCTGAGGATACACTCTTCAAGCGTTGCCTTTTTGGTGACGTAATCAACCAAGCCCACTTCACGGTGCTTTAAACGGAAATAACGCTCCATACTGGGAAGACGAAGGTCCCCATCAAGCACCAGAACCTTACTTCCCATCTGAGCCAAGGCAATGGCGATATTTCCGATGATGGTACTCTTCCCTTCCGCCATGGAACAGGAGGTGATGGAGAATACATGCTTCTCGCTCCGGTTGTAGAGCATGTTTGCTACCAGCTTAAACCTCTCTGATTCAAAGGAGAGCGGATCATTATGTACAATAAGCGTTGGATACAAATCGAGAAGAGAGACCTTCATCATGGGGATCCACCCCAAAATAGGTACATCCTTGCCAACAATCTTCTGAATCTGCTGCTCGGTTTGGATGGATACATCCAAGGCCTCAATGGCCAAGGTAAGCAAGAGGCCAAAGGCCGCTCCCAACAACACTGCAACAGCCAAGATCAAGAGCCTGTTCGGGCTGACAGGATTACGTGGAAGAATTGCCTCATCAACAACCGTGACATTGCCACTTACAGAAGCTTCGATTAGCTTCACTTCTTCCAACATTTCCCGCAGTTTCAATCCGATAGCTTCATAGATCTGGACATCCCTCTGCAACTCAGAGAGCCGTCGCTCCAGGACAGGTAGCTGGGAGAGCTCGGAAATGAATACTTCTCCCCGCTCCTCCAAGATCTGGATACCGACCTCAGTGGTGAGCGCCTGCACAATTGCTTGGGTATTGTTCTCATTCCCATACGACCGGGTTAGTAGGGAGACACGGTCAAGCAGGTCCTTGTTCAATTGATTCATCGCACTGCTGATCACATAGGTGCGGGAAGAAGAATCCATGGGCATAGAGATCTGCGTTTGAGTTGCTGAGGGATTACTCAGGGATTCATACATGGTCAATTCTGTTTTCCAGGCTGCAAGGTCATTCAATTTATCTGCGACCACAGGATCCTTTCTAACATCATCGAGAGAAAGGACTCCTTCAACACCAGCCTCAAGAAGACCCTCATTGTATGAATCGAGGAACACCATTGCTTCCTGCAATTGCAGCTTGAGGGGTTCCAAGCGCAGTGTGTAATAGGAGATTTGTTCAACCAGCAGAGAACTCTTGTCGGTGAGTTGGATTATGTCGCTGTTTTCCCTGAAGTCGCCCAAGGCATCCCCTGCTGCAGTAAGCGCTCGATCGTTGATGGGAATCTGGGATTCGATAAACTCACGTTGTGCAGTTTTTGAGTTCTTGGCAATACCAGTCAGCAGTGTATCGTAACTTGAGGCCAGTGCATTGGCAAAATCACGTGCGAATTCAGGGTTTTCATCGGTAACCTTGATCCTCACAATGTTGGTATCTTTCACTGTAGAAACCACAATACGCTCTTTAAGATTACCCAAAACAAGTTTATCTCGGTAATCAAAGCCATCAGAATTCATGTATTGCGATAAATCCAACGTGCTGAGGGCATAATCGATATTGCTTCTACTGGTGATCAACTCAACTTCCGTGGCTATCTTGGTACTCGATGCCGAAATATCCATCAATGATTCGAAAGAAGAGGAAGTCTGGATAGGATCAACCAAGACAGAAACTTCCGACTCATACTGGGGAATGGCAACCTGCAAATAGCCAAAAGCAAGCCCTACAACCAGGATGAAGCCTACAAAGAACCAGCGCAGACGCTTGTGAAAGATGTGAAGCAGCTCTGCAATGGAAATTCCCTCTTCCCCTGCATCAAAGGGACTAATTGACTGTGTATACTCTTCCTGCTGACTCATCTGCTTCTCCTACAGGCTCTTGGATTCCACGATAATGTTCACAACCGTGGCAACGATTCCCAGGATGGAACTTACCAAGCCTATGATGGCGACCGTAGGAGCAATGTCCCTGGCCAATGTCTCTTTAGCGACTGCTATGGTGGTCTCTGGGAGAATGGGGTCTCCCAATGCAATACTCTTGCCATCAGGACCCTGCACTTTCACATCTGACGGGTATGCGGCATCGTCACTCAACCCACCAGCAAGGGAAAGATAGTAATTCACTGTTTTATCCGGTACGTACGCAAATACCCCGGGGCGGACCACCCCACCACTGACGGTCACCAAGCGCTGTGTGAAGGGGATCAAAAGGGTATCGTCGCTTTTCAGCTGCATCGACTGGTTCTCATCCTCCCCATAAAGTATTTTCTGAATATTGAGAGGAATACGCTCACCGGAACGAAGCAGGTATGCTCCTTCCAAGTCACTTACAGCAAGGAACCGGGAAGAGAGGGAGCTAAGCATCTGCTTCATACTCTCTCCAGGATAGAACTGGTAAAAGATTCTTCCAGATGGATAGCCAACCAACGCAGTGGTGGAAAGAGAATCATATACCTCACTGGAGGAGACGGCTCCTTCTATAGTTACGGTCTGGAGGCTGGGTTGTTGCTGGTCAACAATCACTTGATCTAGATGGGATAGTCTATAATCGGGTTGCTCAAGCAAATTGACATACTGCACGTACCAAGCACCACTCTCCGGGTTATACCGTTGTATCCTGATGTTCTGCACATCAGCCGAGGAGAGGAGTCCTCCTCCATAGGTAGTTAAAAGATCTTCCAGGCGATCCGACTCAAGGAGTTGGTAGGTACCTTCCTCATATACCCGGCCGATGAGCATAACCAATGTATCACAACGCTCAAGGGTAATGACATCACCACTTCTCAGCAGCGGATCCTCCTCCAGAACACCCTCGCGCATTGCTTTGTACAGGTCAAACACTTCCTCACTACCATCAGTGTGAAGGATGCGGACATTCCTTGTTGAAGCATAAGGGGTAGCATTCTGGAGCACTTCCGAGAGGCGCGTAAGCCCCCAAGCGGGGACCACTCTTGTTCCTACCACCTCTCCTACCACCGAAACCATGAAGGAACCGGTTCGTATGAAAACAAGTTGTGGATTGGAATAACTATAATAGGTACGTACCATATCATAGATGGCTTTCCTGACCTGGGAAAAGGTTTTATCTTTTCCATCAATGGTTCCTAGGCCGGGGATGGAGACACTACTCGACTCATCCACTTGCAAGTCAACCGTTACACTTTTCATACCATCCAGATAAACCAAGCGGAATGTATCACCAGGAGTAACAGGATAAGAACCATTGCTCACAGCACTCAGTAACCGTTGTTCTTCGTCATATTCAGGGACCTCGGAGAGAAGCCCAAGCTGGGCAGAAAATGACTGGACTTGCAAATTCTCCACACTGGAGGATACTTTCTCCTGAGGTCCAAACAAGGGGCTGCGTATAACCAAACCGGTTTCCTCTGCCCCTAATGAGAATGTACAACACATCAAGAGTATGAGAATAATTACTATATGTGCTCGAGTTTTATTCATGCAATAATCCTTCATAACGAGTAGGCAACATACAAACAGGAAAAGCTAGTCGATATATCCTATCACTTGCAGTACTATGACACAAGTCTCATTTTGCGTGTCAATGCTTTTTTACCAACACTACTTATGGCCAAATTTCGCTGTCTTTTTGTTGCACACACCATTCGTCGATTGCTTGTTTAGCTCGTTTTGCTACATTTTTAGCACGACTATGCAACAATATATATACTTTGCAACAGATACTACCACTAATGCCATACTTTTTGCACAAAATCATAAAAAAACTCATATTTCGGTAAAATGAATTTTTCTTACTACATTTTTAAATTTACCTAGAATTATACTAGGTTAAATGCGTTTTCCATCGTTAAAGGTTTATCAATAATGTTTTGACAGCAGGAAAAACGTCCCGTATAATTTGAAACAGTTGAGGTTCTTCGAGTACCATCAACGACATCACGCAATCTTTTGTAAGGAGAGAAACATGAAAAAGAGCATTGTCTTTCTGTTGATCATGCTGTTGGCCACTTCCTTTGTATTTGCACAGGGAGCACAAGAGGCCACCGATGCTGCAGATGCACCCCTCAAGGTAGGTGTCATCTACATCAGTCCCCCTGGAGATATGGGGTACTCCTACATGCATGACCAGGGCACTATTGCCATGGAAGAGCATTTCGGGGACAAGGTCGAGGTCATTCGCATGGAAGGTATCCCTGAGAATGAGAGTAGCGAACGTGTCATGGAGAGCCTCATCGATGAAGGATGCAAAATCATTTTTGCAAACTCCTACAACTACCAGCAGTACATGCTCAATGTTGCAGAGAGATATCCTGATGTCTACTTCGAGCACTGCTCCGGTTACCTCTCCGCTGACAACATGTCCAACTACTTCGGAAGAATGTATCAGATGCGCTACCTCTCCGGTATGATCGCTGCTGAAATGTCTTCTTCTGGAAAGATTGGTTATGTAGGTGCATACAACACTCCTGAAGTTGTACGTGGAATTAACGCATTCACCCTTGGTGCACGTGCTGTAAATCCCGATGCAACCGTAACCGTTGTTTGGACCAACACTTGGTTTGACCCTTCCCTCGAACGTCAGGGCGCAGTAGCATTGCTTGACCAGGGTTGTGACGTTATTGCACAGCACCAGGATACCACCGAGCCTGCAAAGGCAGCTATCGAACGCGGCAAGTACGCAATCGGTTACAACGCTGACTTCCGCAAGATTGTTGGTGATGACCATGTTCTGGTCTCCCCGATGTGGAACTGGGGCAACTATATGATTCCTGCTGTCCAGAGTGCTCTTGATGGCACATGGGAAAGCCAGAGTTACTGGGGTGGCCTCGAGGACGAGATGATCCATCTTTCCCCGATTTCCCCATTGGTACCACAGGATGTAGTTGACGAAGTCATGGCTATTCAGGACAAGATCCATGATGGCGAGTGGGACGTATTCTGGGGCATGCTTAAGGACAACACCGGTGCTGTCCGCCAGAAGGCAGGCGAGAAGATGAGTGACGATGCAATGCTCACCATGGACTGGTTTGTTGAAGGCGTTATCGGTAGCGTCTGATCTTAGGATTTCCTATTGGATAGGGGCGGGCTGCTGCCCGCCTCTACTTGATTCAAGACTTTTCTTGCCTTGTTTCTGAGGCAAACGTAAGTGGACAGAACATGAGTGAAATAACCACCGACGAAACACCCGTCGTGCGAATGGTCAATATAACCAAACACTTCCCTGGGGTACTGGCTAACGACCAAGTTGACCTGACCTTGCACCGCGGAGAGGTTCTCGCCCTGCTCGGGGAGAACGGCGCCGGCAAGAGTACCCTGATGAATATGTTGGTCGGACTGTACCAGGCCGATAGTGGGGAAATTTATGTTAAGGGAGAGCTGGCAGATATCAACTCCCCGCAGGACTCGATGGCCCTTGGGATTGGCATGATCCACCAGGAATTCATGCTGGTAGGGAACATGAGTGTAGCTGAGAACATTGTCCTGGGCATGAAGGACCTTCCTTTTGTACCGCCCATGGCAGAGATACGCGAAAAGATAACGGAGCTGAGCAAGCGTTATGGCTTGCAAGTCTATCCGGATAAGATAATTCAGGATCTTTCAGTCGGGGAGCAACAACGTGTAGAGATATTGAAGTTGTTGTACAGAGGGGCTGATATTCTCATTCTTGATGAACCTACAGCAGTGCTTACTCCTGGGGAAGCAAGAGATCTGAATGAGATCCTGAAGAAGATGCTCGCAGAAGGCAAGAGCGCTATCTTCATTACCCACAAGATGGATGAGGTGATGGAGTTCAGCCATACTGTCCAAGTACTGAGACGAGGAAAAAGTGTATCAGTATGTCCTACCAAATCGATCAAACGGGTACAGGACCTGGCCAACATGATGGTAGGTCGTGATGTACTCTTCTCCTTGGAACGTGGTCCGTACAACCCAGGGGAAGTCAAGGTCGAAGTGAAGGACCTTCTTGCGCTGCCTGTAGGGGGTGGAAAACCGGTTCTGGACAACATCTCCTTTTCAATTCGTGGTGGCGAGATTTTCGGCATAGCAGGTGTTGCAGGCAATGGCCAGCAACAGTTGACTGAGGCCATCACAGGGCTTTTGAAAGTCAACGGAGGGACCATTTACCTTAATGGTAAAGATATGACGAACAAGACCCCACTGCAAATCATAAAGACAGGGGTAAGTCATATCCCAGCCGACCGAGGAAGAATGGGTGTGGTCGGAGATATGAGTGTTGGAGACAATCTGTCGATGAAGAAATATCGAACGGTTGAACTCTCCGCGCACAATATCATCAAGCGTGGTCTGGTCCGGAAGTTTGCAGACCGACTCATTGAATTGTTCACCATCAAGACCCCCAACCAGGATACTTCGGTGAAATTCCTGAGCGGAGGGAATATCCAGAAAACGATACTGGCACGAGAGATAGACTCCTGTGGAGGCATCCTTGTTGCGGTCTACCCTTCCAGGGGACTTGATGTTGGAGCCACAGAAGCTGTTCGCCAAAATTTGATCAAGCAAAGGGACAAGGGGTGTGCAGTTCTGCTGGTCAGTGAGGAACTGGAAGAACTGTTGATGGTTGCAGACAAGATTGCAGTTATGTTTGAAGGAAGAATTATGGACATCATAGATGCAAAGGACGCAAAAACCGAGGAACTTGGCATGTTGATGGCAGGTGTTGAAAGGAGGGATATATGAAATTCCGCTTGGAAAAGCGCGACTACCGATCCACCAGAATGGCGGTACTCGTCCCTGTAGTCAGCCTGCTGGTCTCCTTTGTTCTGGGAGCTATTGTGCTGCTTATCTCTGATGCAAATCCATTTCAAGCATATGCAGCGATGATCAAGGGAGCCTTCGGTAGCCAGACTAAGTTGCAATATACATTGGTTAAATCAATTCCCTTGCTCCTCTGCGGTCTTGCTGTGGGAATAGCATTCCGTTTGAAGTTCTGGAATATTGGAGCTGAAGGTCAGTATGTCGGTGGTGTCATCGGTATTACCTGGGTTATGCAGTTCTGGACATTCCTTCCAACCGCACTGCTTTTACCGGTAGGCATGGTCGTCGGTATCCTGTTCGGCGCCTTGTGGGGAGGTATTCCTGGTGTATTGAAAGCACAATGGAGTGTGGATGAGACGCTCACTACCCTGATGATGAACTATATCATCATCGGCTTTGCTGAATATCTGTATTTCAATGCATGGAAGGCTCCCAGGGGAAATATGGGAACAGTGCTCTATCCAAAGGAAGCTTGGCTTCCCAGAATCTGGGGACGAGTACATGGAGGCATTTTCTTTGCTTTGATCCTTGTAGGCCTTCTCTGGTTTGTCTTGTATAAGACACGTTGGGGGTTCGAGCTGAATATGAT
>NZ_JAEKNT010000547.1 GCF_016406725.1 Sphaerochaeta sp. S2
GGGCAGAAGGGTTTCCCTTCTTTGTTGCCCATATGGGTACGGTACCTTATCTAATATTCACTACCCTCATCTTGGGGGATAATGAACCATATGACTCTTTCTATCTACCGTTCTTGAACGTCTGTGCCACGGAGACAGTTCTCTTAGCCTGATGTTTGACCGCAGGTTCAATATCACCAACAATCTTCCCATCCTGACCGATGGTGGCGGAAGTCCCATAGGGATTTCCTCCAGCAGCGAATAATACCGGATCTGTATACCCGGGAGCTGCTACCAGAGCACCCCAGTGGTACATGACCGTATAGAGGGAAAGGATGGTAGCCTCTTGCCCACCATGAGGATTCTGTGCCGAAGACATTGCGCTGACCACCTTGTTTACAGTTTTGCCTTGAGCCCAAAGTCCACCTGTTGTATCGAGGAACTGCTTCATTTGAGACGCCATGACTCCGAATCGGGTTGGAGTACTGAAAATGATGGCATCGGCCCAATCAAGATCATCCACTGTGGCAACAGGAATATTCTTTGTTGCCTCCACGGTAGCCTTCCAAGCGGGATTCTCCTCTATCGCGGACTGAGGAGCAAGTTCCGCAACCTTCAACAGCTTCACTTCAGCGCCAGCTTCCTTAGCCGCCTCGGCAGCCCACTTTGCCATCTGATAGTTCGAACCACCCATACTATAAAACACTATTGCCAAATTTACCTTAGCCATATCAAAACTCCTAATAATTAATCGTTCTATTTCCTTGGTCATCCATTGGAAGAACCAAGCTTCTTCAACAGCTCAACAAGCTGTTGTTTCTCTTCTGTACTCAATACACTGAAAATACCACCGATATTCGCTACATGGCCGGGAAACATGGTTTCCACCAATTTAAAGCCCTTTTCGGTTATACGTATGAGACTCGCCCTTCCATCCTGGGGATCGGGGTATCTCACTACAAATCCAGTCTTTTCCAAATTCTCAATGACCACCGTCATATTTCCGCCAGTGGAGAGCGTTCCTTCAAGAATCTCACCAATACGAAGATTTCCTTTATGGTAGAGAATCTCAAGCACTCCAAACTGGGCTGCTGTTAGACCTACCTGCTTGATGGTCCTCATTTCGCGTCGCCTCACCGATTGGAAACATCGTGAAAGTGTTACCAAGGCTTTCAAATTCAAATCATTATCGGCTCCATACGACTTCTTGTCCTTCATATTCCCAATATACTACTAATTAGTAATAAAGTCTACTGTCTTCCCCACTTGGAAGAAGAGAAACCGGTAATAGCTCTAAAACATAGAGAGATTACCATGATGGTATTTGAATACTAATCACCAATACCAACTGATTGTTCCTCCTTAAGAGAAAGATACTTGTGTAGTTATCATTTTAAAAACGAGGGGCCCTTTGTCTTGGTCTAGCATTATTGAAAGTCTAATTTTTTGTCCGCACAGCTTCTCTGCGGGAGAAAACGGTCAAGAGTGCTTCAAGTAGTTCCTTGTTGCTTTGTATGTATTGATTCCAGTATTATTGGTTCTCCCTTTGCATCTTCTGTGTTTCTTTGTAAATCAGTCGAACCGTAGCAAGATAGAAAACCAAGAACAACAATTGACTTATCTGGCCAAAGTTTATCCAGCTGAACAACCCCTTGGTGGAAATCATGAACCAATAATTTATGAGTACATCAGAGACAATGACCACCCCATAAAGAACCAATCCCATATTGAGGGAATACAGAAGAAAGATTATTGCCAGGGGATCGAAGAAAGTGAGCAGTGTCCAATATATATTCAGCCAGACTGGCACATTGCTGTTCAGTCTCTGATAAGGGAAGAGGCCGTACTTGATCAAGTCCATAGCATGATTATACGTAGCACCTAGAAACGACAACAGATAGATGATAAGCAGAATTTTCAGTACATAAGATTTCTTGACCGTGAAAATATCTTTGACTGAAACACGTCTTTTATTCATTGCATACCCAGCCTCTTGATTCTCTGTAGGTACTACCAAGCCTTTTCTCTTTGGGATATCCACATCCCTGCCTTGGAACATGTTGTCGGAAGATGAAAACATCAACACATGTATGATATCCTATGCCCACTGGAAGTTAAACAGCAAACTATATCGTGGATCAAGGTTTTCAAGAATAAAGAGTATGCAGGCTTTCAGGTGCCTGGCAAGTTGTCATAATGGTTATAGCTGCAGTTGGTATGGTTACGCTCATGGTTTTTCACATTGAAGCATATGAACATACATACCATCTTCCAGAAAAATCAAAAACCCAGGCTGAAGACTGGTTCTTTATGGGCACGATTGGGTTTGAACCGATGACTACCATCTATCGGCAAACAAACCTTCGCTATGTAGCACAATCTGTTTTTCATCCACAACAATCAATGCATAATCACTTTTCATAAATCATATGTACAATTCACGAATTACCCATTACTATATTAATTATTCAGGAGAATATAGCATGGATAATAATTTTTCAGGACCTGTAACCGTTTTTCATGGATTCTTACTGCCTGAGGAGGCAATCCCTGTTGGGTATGTGGCTCTTATTGATGCATATCAACTTCCTGCACCCTTTCCCCGACTGAAAATGGCAATTGGATCGAAACATCGTATTCTAAAAAGTACAGAGTGGCACTTGCTGACGCCTAGACATCGACCGGAAGAAACACTCATGGGTCATCTTGAATTCGCTTTAAAATATGAAGGAATAGATTTATGCATATTGAAAAAACTGTTTGAGGTAATCGATAGACGAACGATTGAAACCATCATTCTGGATACGATTACCGGTTCATACAGCAGACGGATTTGGTTTCTCTATGAATGGCTCATGGGTACATTCCTTGATATCCCAGATATCAAGAAAGGTAACTATGTATTGGTTGTCAATCCCAAACAGCAAGTTACCATAGAAGGAGAAAGATCCAAGAGGCATCGTGTTGTGAACAATCTTCTAGGGACTCCTGATTTTTGTCCGATGATCAGGAAAACTGAAGAACTTGAAGAAGTTCTCATGATTGACCTTAAAGGTAAAGCTCTCCAAGTTATTTCAGATATCCCAAAGGATGTCGTAGCGCGTGCTGCAGCATTCTTGCTACTTAAAGATTCCAAAGCAAGTTTTTCCATAGAAAATGAGTCACCTTCGCATGATAGGATCCAGCGATGGGGCAATGCGTTGAGAGAAGCAGGGAAATCACCTTTGAGTAAAGAGGAACTGATACGTCTCCAACATATTGTGATAGGCTCTAGAGGTTTTGTGAAGATAGGGTTCAGAGACGATGGTGGTTTCATTGGCGAACATGATAGAGAAACAGGAACACCCATAGTTGAACATATAAGTGCAAGATATGAAGATATTGACTCTTTAATTTCAGGCCTTATTGCATATAACAATAGAGTTTTCCATCAAATTGATCCAATTGTTGCCGCAGCTGCGATTGCTTTCGGGTTTGTGATTATCCATCCATTCTCTGATGGAAATGGAAGGATTCATCGATATCTCATTCATCATATTCTTGCAAAGTATGGGTACAATCCCCCAGGAATGATATTTCCTATTTCAAGTGCAATGCTACTTCGAATAGAGGAATATGCTTCCGTCCTGAAAAATTACTCACAAAGCATTCTCCCGTTCATACGGTGGGAACCTACAGAAGATCACAATGTACGTGTCCTGAATTCAACAATAGACTACTACCGATACTTTGATGCAACCCCCTATGCGGAGTTTCTATATCATTGTGTGCAGCAAACGATTGAACAAGATCTCCCGAAAGAGACACAATTCCTAATGAATTATGATCGGTTCAGAGAAACGGTACAGGATTCTGTTGAAATGCCTGATTCTATGGTCTTTCTCTTATATAGTTTCATTTCACAGAATGAGGGAAAGCTATCAAAACGGGCACGTGAAAAGGAATTCCTACAGTTAACTACCGAAGAAATTGAACACTTTGAAGCTGTATATAATAGGCTGTTTATTGCCGATACCGTAGAGTAGTTTTCGCATAGTAGAGAAATACATAGGGTGTGAGAAAACGGTTATGAGTACGTTAAAAAACGGTCATTCAGTTTTCAATAGCAGCCGGTAGTTAAGCCGGCAATCACAGGTTCCCGTCATACGTCGATGAGAAGATAGCACCTACTTGCTAGTGTCAAGGAATATTTTAGGGGGGCTCGGACAGATAGTTTTTGTCATATTACCTCAAAAATATTATACCGCTAGCATGTATTGCCAACTATATGATATTGTTGATTGTTCCTATTGGTAGAGTTTCCATAGGGTAAATACCCGAAAAGCCAGTAATCTTGCGATCTTTACAATATTTCACAAACCCTACAATGAGAGACTGTTATAAAAAAAATCATTTTTCAAATTCTTTGAAGCAAACTCCAACTTATTCCTTCTTAGGAGGTATCAAACTTATTTGGAGGCTTTCAAATGTATTTTCAAAAAGCGCTTTTGTTTGCTATGCAAGAAAAGAAAGTAGGAGAACTAGAACTCACTAAGATATCTGGAGCAAATCCCAGATGGATTACTGAAATCACAACCAATTCTGATTGGCATCCAAGATTGGATACTATATTAAGACTTTGCTATTCACTTGAATTCGATGTATTTAGTTTTCTTGATTATGCAGAATTTGGATTTTCAAGAAACAATGTATATTCAAGCAAGTACTTTCCAGGAAACCGTTCTACCTCAGAGTTATGGGACCTTATACCTATTCAAAAAAAAGTAATACTTGAAATTATGCCGATACATGTAGCTAAAGCATTCAGGTCTTTAAGAAAAGATCGTCGACTATCCCAAAAAAATTAGAGGAAATCACACCATTTACTAAAAGTACAATAAGTCTTAGAGAAGGATATCGAAATAAAAATTATCCTACAGTCACTACAATAGCTATATATTGTAAAGCCTATAAAATTTCCTTTTCTCAATTTATGACAAGAGTATTCGAACATACTATAATAAGACCATGAATTGAGACAGGGAGGTGCAAAAATAACGAATTGCTGTTACCGTTGAAAACGGAGCAGAAAATGGGACGTAACAGGAAAACTTACAGCGAATCGTTCAAAAAAGAAGTAGCGGTCGAGGCTCTCAAGGAAAAGACACCGGTGGCAGAACTAGCGACTGCATACGGGATATCCCCGAGCATGGTGACGACCTGGAAGAAAGCATTCCTCAACGGGGAGTTCAGCAAAGAACTGCAGAAACTCCGCAAGGAGCTGGAGGAAAGCAAGAAAATCCAGGAAGAGACCTTCATCGAACTGGGGAAGCACCAGCTTGAGGTCGCAATCCTAAAAAAAAAATTGAACATAAAGGACTGACGCTGTACGAGCTCGTGGACGAGGAAATCGCCCTCGAGCTCCAGGCAACCGGCATCGGGCTGTCCATCGCCGACCAGTGCAGGCTGCTGAAGATAAACCGTGCCAGTTATTATAGATGGAAGGCCCATCAGGAACAATCCGTGAGGGAAGAGCGCCAGAGGCAGCTGGATGCGAAGAAAGATAGTGAAATCTCTTTTGCCACTGCGGTATTGGACGCATGGCAGGCTCATCCCACCTATGGATACCGGAAACTGAGCCATTACATGCTGCGAACCGGCCATCCTGAGGCTACAGAGAAGCGGGTCAGGCTCATGTATCAAAGGCTGGGACTCAAAGGACTTAGACCCAAGTTCAAAACCACGAGACCACCCAAGAGGAAATTCAAGAAGTACCCGTATCTGCTCAGGGGAAAGACCATTGCATATGTCAACCAGGTCTGGGCAACGGATATCACCTACATCAAGCTTGACGGACGGATGGTTTACCTTACCGCCATCATTGATCTGTACAGCAGGAAGATCCTAAGCTGGGGCTTGAGTGAGACGATGAAGACAGAGTTCTGCATTGATTGCCTGCACGAAGCCGTCGTCAGATATGGGGTCCCGGCCATCTTTAACACCGATTGTGGGTCCCAATTCTGCAGCAATGAATTCATTGGAGTATTGCAGGGGTATGGGATTGAGATAAGCATGGATGGAATCGGCAGATGTTTAGACAATATTTTCATCGAGCGAACTTGGTTGACCCTGAAATATGAATGTATTTTCCTTCACGACTGGAGAACAATGAAAGAATTGGAAGCAGGACTCTCAAGCTTCATCTTTTCCTTCAATAGTGAACGACCACATCAAGGCCTGGATTATCAGATACCGGATGAAGTCTATAGA
>NZ_JAEKNT010000548.1 GCF_016406725.1 Sphaerochaeta sp. S2
GTGTTTGCACTCCGCTATGACCTGCCATTTGAAGAAGTGAATGATCAGAATGTCATGACTTTTCGCACAAGAAGGCTCAGGACATTGGAGCAGAGTGTACAACCTGAAGGTACTGTCAGGATAGACCTCAGGTGGGGATACCATGCAGTAACACTGGGGTATCGGGAGAGGGCCAAGCGTGCGCTCAGGAAAGCGGAACAAGCTTTCCAGGTACGGGTACATGAGGGGGATGAGGCATCCTTTCTTGCTTGGTATGATGTGTATTTGGAAACAGCACGAAGGGATGGGTTCAGTCCCAGGTCAAAAAAATATCTTCGTTCCCTGATGATGCTTTCCCCTGATGAGAGTATGTTCACCTCTCAGCTTCTGTTGGCTTATGAGGGAAAGAAGATTGTCGGGGGGATTGTCGTACTGTTCAGTCCCTCTGAAGCAATCTATCTCTATGGGGCGTCCTTGCGCTTTGATGGCATTTCCTGTTCCTATTTATTGCAGGATTTTGCAATCAGGATGGCTTGTGAGAGAAAGTGTGGTATCTACGACCTGTATGGAATTCCTGGGCCGAAGGGTAGGGCAAGTCACCTTGCTGGGTTGGAGATATTCAAACGCTCATTTGGAGGACAACCGTATTACCGCTCGCCCTCAACGGATTATCTCTACAATCGGCTAACCTGGCATTGTTATATGTTCTTTGAGACAATCAGGTTTCGCTCCAGAAGGAGCATCAAGAGCCAAGCAGAAGCCCTACCAAGTTCTTGAACTGGTTTCCACGGTCGAACTCATTGGCGAACAGTTCAAAGGAAGCACTTCCAGGCGAGAGAAGAATTGCCTGTACCAGATTCGGCAACTCCTGTTCCTTCACACGAGCCATTTCATAACTCTGCTGGAGGGCATCTCCCATTGACTTGAAGGGACCGTAATATGGGATATGGTGCTTCTCAAGCAGAGGAATTAGCTTGCCTCTGGTGAAACTTCCATCGAGCAGGGAGAGACTGCTTGCATGCAGCAGTTCCTCAAGCATCCCTTCAGCTTTGAGATTCTTGTCTGTACCACCGCAGATGAGGTGTACTGCCATGGTTCTGAACTTTGCATAGGAGAAGTGCACTGCTTCGGGAATTGTTGCTGCGCTGTCATTGACAAACAGGATATTGCCAAGCATCCCCAACTGTTCGATTCGGTGCGGAACCCCTTGGAAACTCTGCAGGGCCTTAAGAATACTTTTGTATTTGAAACCCAATGCAAGCAGAATGGCATAGGCACTCCTGAGATGTGGTTGTTCCTCAAGTACCTTCGCGCTTGCTCTGTCAATCCCACGGATATGTCGTTTGTCCAAGTGGGTCTGGGTTCTTATCCTGCCCAGCATCACATCAGGGATAACAGCCATCTTGATGTTTCTGGTGAATAATTGCAGTTTATCCTCAAGATAGCGCTCTATAGATTCATAGGAGTTCAGGTGATCAGGATAGAAGTTGGTAAGTGCACAGAGCTCCATCATCGGTAGCTGTCCGTGCATTGCCTGTACCGTGTCCCGAATTTGCCAAGATGAGAATTCGCAGACAAGGAACTCGGGAAGTGCTCTTCCTTGCTCATTCCGTCTTTCCCACTCTCTGAGAATGCTGAATCCGCTGATCCCCATATTCCCACACTGCATTGCCTCGTACCCATACTCCTGCAGTACATGGGCAACAGCTGCACTGGTTGTGGTTTTCCCTTTGGTTCCTGTGATTCCTATGATCTTTACCTGTTCGCACCAAGGGGAGCTGAACAGCCAGGCAAAGTCATTGACTACCATACGGGCGTACCTGAGCATTGGGTGGTTGGGAGGGATGGCTGGGTTTTTGACTACAATGTCAGCCCACAGAAAATCTTCTGCTCGATGTGGCCCGGAGATGCACAATGCCCCTCGTTGGTTGAGATCTTCCATCTCATAACCGAGATCACTGGTTCCCTTCAGATCTGTAATTCTTACTTCATCTCCATGGTCAAGGAAATACGAGGCTGCTGCAAAACCGCCTCCATGCATTCCAAGGCCGAAGATAAGTACCTTCATGTGCCACCCCCGGATGCCTCTATAGTAAAAAGAAAGTGCAATTAGAGCAAGTGAAACGCACCTGAAAGCGCAGGAATTTCACATAAGAGGATACGAGAAATTTCCCAAGTACCCTATTGACGTTGATTTATCTTCCCTGCATAATAGACCGGTAATTACAAAACCAGTCGTATTCGGGCTCTACCGAAAATAGAGACGGTTGGTAAGGAGCGCTATAGTGCCTTGTGGAAGAAAAAGAAAGAAGCATAAGATTGCTACTCATAAGAGAAAGAAGAAGCTCAGAAAGAATAGACATAAGAATAAATAGTCTGTTCAAGTAGACTTATACTTCGTACAATGTACAAAACCGTCGGTCGCTCCGGCGGTTTTTCTATGGAAGTCGTGAGCTGATATAAAGCTTGATGACAGAATGAGATTTGTTGACCAAGCCATACAATGTATGGTAGGGTATGCAGACACCTCTTTATCCGCTCTTGAGGGCGGATCATAAAGTCCGTAAGGAGGAACCATGAGAAATTATGAGTTCACTGTTATTTTCAATGCAAACGAAGATAACACACAGGCTGGTTTGGAATTCGTGACCAGCACATTTGCAGCTGCTGACGTAGAAATTACCAAGCAGGATGACATGGGCGTAAAATACTTGGCCTATGATATCAAGAAGCAGGAAAAGGGACACTATGTCTACTTCGAAATGAAGGCAGACCCAAGTAGCATCCTCGGCTTCGAGCAAAAGTTCTTGTTGAACCCGAACATCTTAAAGTTCTTGTTCGTAAACCCTGAGAAG
>NZ_JAEKNT010000549.1 GCF_016406725.1 Sphaerochaeta sp. S2
GTTTTGCTCCAGAACCTCTCTTTTTTCGTCGTCTTCTTCCAAATCAAATTTAATGGTATCTTTTATAACCGGCTCAACATCTAGGTTTTCTTCAATTTCTTGATTAACGGACATGTTCCCATCAATGATCATATCGATCAACTGAGCCTTATTATACTTCGACACATTCTTTAACCCCATCGCTTTTGCGATTGCTTTTACGTCAAGTAATGTCTTGTCTTTTAACTTATTAATATCCAATTACGCTTCTCCTTTATCAGTTTAAATTTATAATGAATGATGTTATAATGTCCAAATAAGGTGGTTTATATGATTAAAAAAATTTTACTAGTTATTATTATTTCCATTTTAATATTAAGTATTTCTTTTAGCGAAGATACTATTATGAATGTTTCTATCAATGATCTTTCTTTTGATATAGATTTACCCGTTTTAAAAGTAGACAATCATGTCATGGTGCCAATGAAGGCAACTTTTAGAAAACTTGGTGCAAAAATCTATGAAGAAGATGTGATCACTTCTTACTATTTAAATACATTTGTAAAAGCATCTCCTAGCATTCATGAAATAACGATTAACGGAAATATTTTACATCATCATACTGAATTATTCTATCAAAATGACGATTTATACGTCCCAATAGAAGTATTGGTAAAAGCTTTTGATTTTACACTATCTACAAAAGATGATCAAAGTATCAATCTAGAAGCAAATAGTACTATTCAATATACTAACTATGATGATATTCATTACCAAGAAATTTCATTTGAAAAAGAAGGTATTCGATTATCCTTACCAATATTCTGGCGGAAATTAAACGAATATATTTATGGATACGATTCTTCCTACGGTCAGATTACTGTAGATTTATCAACTAGAGCTTTAAATGATAACATCAATTTAGAGTATATCATAAATGTATATAGTGAGCACCTGTTAATGGCTTATGAAGATAAGGTTACTTTTACACGTGAAGAACAAAATATTTACAATTATCTTACTAGTAATGTATTATATATTGATTTAGATGTCAACGGACGCTTGGTAAAACAAATTGTACACTTTATTCCAACGGAGAAAGACGTTCATGTAATTGAATTCAAATACCCAAGTGAGTTATCTGAATCTTATATGCATGAAACCTTTAATAATATTATGGATTCCTTCTACATTGATAGTTCATCTTTTGATTCTGACAAAGAACACTATATCGAGTTTATTGCAGCAAGGAATTACAAGATGACTTTATCC
>NZ_JAEKNT010000550.1 GCF_016406725.1 Sphaerochaeta sp. S2
GCCTATGGCAAAACTGAGAATGAACGTAGAAGCCAGAGGGCCTGAACTTACACTTCCACTATCGAAGGAAAGGCCTACAAAAAGGTCCGGTACCCGGAAAGAGAGCAGCACTGCAAGGCCATAGACAGGAACCAGGAAGTACCAGATAGGAAGACTGTGTATGATACGGAACATGGCCATCAGACCGCTCCCCCCTACTCCGATTGACAGGGCTGCGAGCATTACTGGCTTTCTCAGATGACCTTGGGTTATCTCCTGTACCTGATCGATTAAAACGGCTACCGATGGCTCGCTGAGCACCGTAACCGCACCGATAACCAGTCCAAATAGTAGCAAGAGGCTCTCATTGAGCATGCCAAGCTGATAGCCGATCTGGTACCCGACCGGGATAAAACCACCATTCACCCCAACAAAAAACAGGATAAGGCCAAAACTGGCATACACCAAACCAAATGCCATACGAATCAACTGCCTGGCTGGCATTCTCACCAGGAATATCTGGTAGAGGATGCATAACACGACCAGAGGAAACAAGGAAGAAAGTACCTGCTGTGTGCTTGGTGCAAAGAGCGAGAGAAAGGGCTGTATCTGCGGTACTGATGAAGTATTCTGCACTGCTGTATTGCCATCTCCACTGAAGAGGGAAAGCACCAACATGGCCATGGTAGGGCCGATAAGGGCCAAGGAAACGTAGCCGAAGTTGTCTGCATCCGTTTGGCTTTTCTGTACGTGAGCAATGCCAACACCAAGAGCCATGATAAAGGGAACAGCAAGGGGACCTGTTGCAGCTCCACCGCTGTCAAAGGCAATCCCCAGGAATTCAGGTTTGCTGAATATTCCCAGTACAAGCAGTAGAAGATAGCTGATTGCATAGACCCACTTCAGCCCGATATGCAGGACTACACGGACCATGGCGATCATCAAGAAGAAGCCTACGCCGAGAGCTATGGATAGAAGCATGGAGAGAGGAGAAATGGAGGGAGCTACCAGCGAGACTTGCTCGAGTAAGACACTGATATTCGGCTCAGCAAAGATGATTGCCATACCTACCAATAAAGCGGTAATCAACAACAGGGAGAGCCGCTTCTTTCTCGTTACCGCAGATCCTATTCGCTCTCCGATCGGGATAAGACCAATATCAGTGCCAAGCAAGAATAGGGAAAGGCCGAGAATAATCAGCACCCCACCGATGAGAAATGAAGAGAGCATCCCCTCGCTCAATGGAGTTACAAAGAAATGGAGCAATGTTACCAACAAGAGGACAGGGAGGATGGAAAGCCCCACTTCCTTCACCTTTTTAAGCGCCTCCATATGCAAATCCTCTTGTATTCTTCATGTATTTAACTAGTTTTATAATAAGATTTTATACCCTTTTACATAAAAAAGGTCAACGCTTAATCCAACCTTAGAGAAAATTTGCTGGACATACTTGACTTATTACGGGTCAATTCGTATGATACTTTTTGTTATTGTCTTGGGGGTGTAGCTCAGTTGGCTAGAGCGTTTGAATGGCATTCAAAAGGTCAGGGGTTCAATTCCCCTTACCTCCACTTAAGAAGTCGTTGCGAAAGCAATGGCTTTTTTTTGGCTCAATCGAAGGTCGGTAATACGGAAGGAGAAAGAAAACCAACACCTAATCAAGCTCCTCCCTACAAATAATTCAGCATTGCCTGGTAGGTCTCCATAATCTTTGCCTCATCCAGAGCTTTCTTTGCGTTATTTACCGTTACCACTACCGTATACTGGTTTCCCTCTTCATCAATAAGGAACGTGGTGAGATTAAGTACTCCTGGCTCACTGCCTCCCTTGTAGGCAACACGCTGCCACTTCTCCTTGGTTGCCAAGCCTGCGTTGATGGTCATCAGATCCAGATGCTGGAGTCGTTCGACCAAATCGGCAAGCTCCGATGCTGTCATGAACCACTCAATATCAAGGGCAACAGGGTCCCCCGAGAAGATACTTGCTTCAGGGAGGTTTCTGTGTGGGAGAACGGTAAGCAACGTTCTTTTAAGAGCTAGGGAAGCTTTCCGATACTGTTTGAGGATGTCCTCGTTCTCTGGGTTCTTAAGCCGGAACATATCCCCGGTAGAAAGGACAGGAATACTATGGGGGAGATACTTCTCTACGCTGGGCCTGCCTACCAAAGAAAGCAATACATCAGTGGCAGTGTTGTCACTCTGGGAGATCATAAGTGCAGCAAGCGTCTCAATGGTTACCTGGGTACCCTCCGGCCAATCCTGAAGAATACCGGTAGGGAGACTCTTCAGTGAAGAACGTATTGGTACACTCTGGTCCCACCGTAATTGCCCAGCAGCTATTGCATCCTGGAGGGCTGCCAGGATACCAAGCTTGAAAGAAGAGCCAACTGCAAGAGGAGTATTCCCTTGGTGGTCCACGAGAATCTCTCCATTCTTACGAATCAGTACGGAGCTTTCTCCATCCAATGAGGTTATCTTCTTCACGGCATCAGCGAGGGTGCCACGTGTATCGATGATTTCTGTAAACTGGAGACCGGCAACTTTTCCCTGTCCATCCAAACTGATGTATGCTGTAATTGTTCCATGTTCCAGAACAACAGTATACGGATTCTTAGTTCCATCTACTTCCTTGAAATCACCAAGTTGATCAGCTAATTGGCTGATAAGCTGTTGCATGGAGGAGGGAGGTACTGCTGCCTCAAACTGCTGGGTGTATTTGATACTGGTAGGACCATTTGTAAACAAACGAGTAAGAGCGGTTGGTTCAGTTATAGTACTGGCAATCACTACGGCCTCCAGAAGTACCAACAACACAACAAGAATTGCTAAACGTTTTTTCCACATATCCCTCTCCAACCATATACATAAGGTTTTTATGAAGGCCATTATACAATACAAACCAGCTATAGTCATCTAGAGCAGACTCGTTACAACAACCCAAGATCCTTGTTCAGGAGGCTGGTGATAGACTTGGCATATTCGGTTGGACTCATTCCATCGACCTTGGAAAACTGTTTGGAGAAGTGGTGGATGGAACTATAGCCAAGCTGGTAGGCGATGGTGGTCATGTTCCCCTTCCCTTCCCTGATCAGTTGCTTTGCTTTTTCTATCCTTAAGCGGGCATACCACTGCATGACACTATTACCTGTTTCATGCTTGAAAATCTGTTGGGCGAGGGAGTTGCTCATTGAGCAGTGATTGCATATGTCGGACAGACTGAGATTTTCAGAAAGATTATGTTGCATGTAGGAGTTCGCCATTTCAAAACGGAAACGCCTGTCCTCCACTTGGGTAGTGTTGAGCAAGGTTCCTTCTTTCTCATTCTGGGAGTTCTGGATGATCAACTCCAAAAGGAATGCCTCAAAATAGTTCTTGATCAATTGCTCGCTCCCAAATGGCCGATTGTCACGTAATTCCAACTTGGTATAGAAAGGGTCTGATAAATTTGTCTGGAAGTTCTTCTTCGCTTCATTGATGATGATGGACATCAGGCTCTTGGTCCGTTGGGTAATACGCAGAACCTTGTTCTTGAAATAGTCCATGCTTGGGGAATTGCAGACAAAGGAGATAACCACCAGACAGGGAGAGATGATCCCATTGCACTCCACACTGTGAAACTCATTTGGTTTATGGAAGATTATCTGCCCCTGCTGAAGCTGATACCTCTCCCTGTCGGTCCCAGCAAATACCACACCCTTATCCACATACAGCAACTCCCAGAAGTTATGCCGCTCACCTTTGAAGATAAACTTGTGAGGGTATTCAAAATAATGAAAGGTCACAAAATGACTCACATTTAGCTCAATCTTCATGGGGGAGAGGGAAAATCCATCTATGTGTTTTGCCATGATTCTAGTATACAAGAGAAAATCATAAACGACAAACATTATGTTTTTTTGGATAAATCAAGTATAAGAAACGGGCTTATACTCGAGTTAGATTGCAATTCAAATATGAATTCTTCACACAAAAAGGAGTCAACTATGAAGAAAAAAGGAATGGTTGTTGCACTGCTGGTATTGGCAGTTATCGTCACCCCGCTGTTTGCCGGGGGATCAGCAGAAGATGCTGCTGGAAAAAAGACTGTCACCTACTGGTCGATGTGGAATGAAGCTGAGCCACAGGGCCTTGTCATGGCTGAGGCTGCTGAAGCATTTGAAGAAGAGACTGGTATCGCGGTTGAAATCGTCTTCAATGGTCGCGAGATCAGAAAGACCCTGCAACCTGCTCTGGATGCTGGAGAGACGATTGATATCTTTGATGAGGATATCTCTCGTGTTAACTCCACGTGGGGTGAATATCTTCTTCCTTTGGAAGAGTATGTATCCAAGAGCTACCCCACCACAGGTGGTGAGAGCTACAGTGATGCAGTAAGTACAGCCTTGATTGACCTTGCTCGTCAGGCCGGTGGTGGCACACTCAAAACAGCTCCTTACCAGCCATTTGCTTTTGTGGTCATGTACAACAAGGATCACTTCAATAAGGCAGGTATCACCGAGACCCCAAAAACATGGACTGAGTTCGAGAATGTATGCGCAAAGCTGGTACAGGCAGGAATTACCCCAATTACGGTTGATGATGCATACATGGCAGCATTCTTCGGGTACAACATGGCTCGTCTTGCTGGTTATGAGAGAACCCTGGAAATGGCCAACAACAATGAATTCAACGACCCAGCGGTTCTTGAGTTTGGCAAAATCTGGTCAGACTTCGCAAAGAAAGGGTACATCAGCAAAAAAGCAGCCTCCAACATCTATCCTGCAGGACAGATT
>NZ_JAEKNT010000551.1 GCF_016406725.1 Sphaerochaeta sp. S2
GCGTCATCGATGCAGACATGCAGGGTGCACTTTCCCAGTCCCTTGATCCAGACGTAGGAGGATGCATCCATCTCCAGGCGCTCCCCGAAGTACTTGCTCCTGGGCTTGGTCGGGTGGACCCATACCCCTGGAATTTTTCCAAGAATCCTGTCATTTCACAATAACTTTCTCAGATGACATTTTCCCTTACGGTTGACACATGAAGCGAAAAAAGAACCTTTAGTTCTTTTCCACTTATGAAGGTATTTCTTTGCCTGTGGTTTTGGACACTTCCCCTCTTCCTGCATGCGCAAACAACAGTACAAGGTTCATTTATTCCTCTGCAGAAAGCCATGAACATTGATTACCATAGTGAGGAAGAGAGAGAAGATTTCCGCTTAAAGCTCTTTCTCTCCTCTTCTGAGCTGCAGATTGAACCATATGTTTCTTATGAGGGAAAAGTCTGGAGCTTCAGTTATAAGCCCAGGACTTTCCTCGAAAGGGTATGGTCCAGCAGTTCATTGGAAAAAGAAGACATACGTCTCTCTTACCTGTACAGGGAAGAGAATAACAGGGTCTTCCACATACAGGGAATGCAAGGAGGAATGGCATATCAACTTGCAGAAGGACACACTCCTGACCCATCGGTATATTCGTGGAATGAACAACCTGGAAAGGTGTATCTCTTCTGGGATCAAGAGAGCCCTCATGTGGATCTCTCTCTTGTTGCCTCTTGGGGGAAGGGAGAGCGCTTTTCTCTCTCCCATGATATCTCAATCTCACAGAGGGCGCTTTCATTCGATTGGAAGTTCGGTGGAACCTCAGAAAGGCAAACGCAATCTTTCGCCCTGCAGATGAGAAGTCATGGCCTACAGGCATCGTGGAGAGGGGAGATACAGACAGGTCCCTCCCCGGTTTTTGGTGGGCAGAGGCAAGAGATGGAACAATCTGTACACTCTAAAATCAGGTATACATGGAAGACGATTACCTTGGAGAGTAGTTTTGATAGGTGGGTGAAAACCAGAACATCCGGAGAGGAGAGCAGGAAGACCAGCTACCAAGTATCAGGACAGTGGATGGGCTACACAGTGGATGTCACTTGGAACAGTACTGATGGAATGTCGTTGGAGATGAAGGCAGAACAGGGAACAATCAGTCTTGGCAGGGATGGCATTGCATTTTCCCTGCTTCTTAAGAAGGGTCCCCTGTCTCTGGCCATCGAAAAAGATGTCAACGAGCAGTTGTCACTTACCTATTCATTTCGCTTTACCACCGGCCAAGATAGTGGATCTCTTCTTGCAAGGTGATATGGAATTCACTCTGTACCACAGCCCTGATGTATTCGATCAAGGCTCTTACATCTTCACTGGTGGCCTTCCCCTCACGATTGATGATGATGTTGGCATGGCTTGGGGATACGCTGGCCCCCCCGATCGTATGCCCCTTGAGATTGCAGGCATCAATGAGGGCAGCAGCTTTCTTTCCTTCTGGATTCTTGAATACTGACCCAAGGCTTGGATAGTCATACAGACCTTTATGCTTACGATGTTTTTTTACCGTGTCCTTGCGTTTTCTTACCTCACTGGTTTGTGTGGTAGGCTTTAACCGGAATCCTGCTTCATAGATGATCAAATCATCCCTGCCGGTAAAAGGGGAGTGGCGATAGGAGAACTCATCCTGATGAATTTGCATCCTATGAAGTTTCCCATCCAAGGTCATATAGTCGACATAGTAGAGAAGGTCCCCAATCTGTACACCGTTTGCACCGCTGTTTCCATAGATAGCGCCACCCACTGTTCCAGGGATGCCACCGAGCATTTCCAGCCCTTCCAGTCCGTCCTCAATTGCCTGTGAGATGGCTTTATCCAGAGGACAACCTGAGCGGACACAAAACATCTCCCCTTGTACATGTCTTCGGGCAAGGTGGCCAGTGAGGATAACCAGTCCTTCCACACCCTTGTCACTGATCAAGGTATTGGTTGCTCCCCCAAGAATTGAGAGGGGAAGGTTATTGTCCTTTGCATGGTTTATCAGGATTCTCAGTTCCTCGAAATTAGTGGGATAGGCAGCCCATTGGGCATTTCCCCCACACTGAATACTACTGTGTGAAGCGAGTTCCAGATTCTCCATGAGCAGGTGGTCAAGGTTGATTTTTTCAATACTATTGCGTACATTGGTAGGCATGGAGACATCTTACCCCCTTTTTTTGGGGTGGGCAACCTAAAGGAGCTCTCAATGCCTGTCTTTCTCTATAATACCATGAGTCGTAGTTTGGAAGCATTTGAACCATTACACGATAAGGAGGTAGGTCTCTACTCATGTGGACCTACTGTATACAACTATGCACATATCGGAAATCTAAGGACCTTTTTGTTTGAGGACCTGCTCAAGCGCACACTGCTTGTCTCCGGTTTCAAGGTAAACCATGTCATGAACATCACAGATGTCGGACACTTGACCGGAGATGGGGATGAAGGTGAGGACAAGATCGAGAAAATGGCAAGCCAGACCCATAGGAGTGTCTGGGAGATTGCCCAGTTCTATACCGATGCATTCTTCAAGGATTATGACTCCTTGCATATGATCCGGCCCAGTGTTGTCTGCAAGGCAACCGACCATATCCAGCAGATGATCGATCTGATCAAGAGGCTGGAGGAGAGCGGCCATACCTATGTCAGTGGGGGCAATGTCTATTTCAGCATCGATTCAATTCCCGACTATGGTAAACTGGCTCGACTCGATCTCGATTCCCTCAAGACCGCTGTTCGTGATGATGTAAGCAGTGATGACAACAAGAAAAATCCCAAGGACTTTGTGCTCTGGTTCACCAAGAGCAAGCATGGGGAGCAGGCAATGATGTGGGATTCCCCATGGGGAAAGGGCTTTCCCGGTTGGCATATTGAGTGCTCCGCGATGAGCATGCACTACCTGGGGGAGTCGTTTGACATCCACTGTGGCGGAATTGATGCAATTCCCGTTCATCACACCAATGAGATTGCGCAAAGTGAGGCTGCAACCGGCAAGCAGTGGGTGAAGT
>NZ_JAEKNT010000552.1 GCF_016406725.1 Sphaerochaeta sp. S2
AGCTTGTAGTAGCCGTGCAGCGTCTCCTCGGCCTCCAGCCACAGACCAAGCAGGAACCCCGAGGCGTCATCGATGCAGACATGCAGGGTGCACTTTCCCAGTCCCTTGATCCAGACGTAGGAGGATGCATCCATCTCCAGGTGTTGAACGGCACATTATTTTATAGTGAAGTTTGCACGAACCGTTAGAGTAATTGGTTGCATGGTAGATTAGAGAAACAAAGTCAATAAAAGGCCTCCGAAGAGGCCTGATAAAATCAGATTGTTAGCACTAGAAAGCAGGGTCTTCCTCAATTCCAACCCTCATGCACACCTCAAAGCAATACTCAAGATCCTCCTTGAATACTGCCTGTTTACGCATCCTGTCACTTGCAATCTCGCAAATCCCACGGTGAACAAGTTCATTACGTACGTGTCCCCGGTACAAATCGATAACCTGCAAGTAGTAGTCTTCTGTAAACCTGTCATGATGGACGACGGGAGGCGTCTTCTGGTCATTCTTTTTTTGCGAATCCATGGTTGTTCCTCCTTTACCTGCTCATTCCCACCAATTCCTGGTCACTTTCCTGATGATGTCCGCAGTTATGAGTTGCACGCTTTGTTCCATGCCATGCTTCAGGGCAAGCAGACACACCGAATTGATGTTCCTGGGTATCCCTGCAGAGACCTGGCTCACCGCTATCAGTGCAGGCTTGTCAAAAATCTCGGAACCTCTTCCCCCGATGACCTTCAGGTGATGATCAATATACCCGAAGCACTCATCCTGCGAGAGACTGCGGAGGTTGTATCCATCAAGAATCCGGCTCATCAATGGACGGGCCTGCGGGTTGCGTAGTTTCTCGAACAATCCTTCCTGCCCGCACATGACAATGGGTATCACACTCGTCCTTGCCAGACTCTGTTGGCTCAGGAGATGCAGTTGGGCGAAGAAATCCCCGGTGAAAAGATGGCATTCATCCAGGAACAACACAGGCCGCTTGCCATCATTGTAGATGAGGTCCAGTGCCTCATGGATCTGTCTGAGCATCGTGGAAGGCTGGTTTGTCCTGGTGAAGATGCCCAATGATGCCATGAATTGCCTGAGCACCTCGATGAAGCTCCATTGGCCTCCCACCAGGTCAATGACCTGGTAGCTCTTGCCGGGTAGCTGATGCAGGGAATAGCGCAAGGAAGTTGACTTGCCTGCCCCCACATCCCCTATGATGGTGAAATACATGCTGTTCTGGATGGCGAACTGGATCTTGTTGCTTATATCCACCATGGAAGAGAGCAGGTACATCTGGTTGGGTTTCAGTTCAGCAGAGAACGGCATCTGCTTGAACCCGTAGAAGGTACGGATGTCAGTGTTCATTGCTGCACCCCCTTCATCCTGTGGGCTCGTGAGTTTGCATGAAAGTCGACCGGCCTGAGCAATCCGAGGCTCTCACCGTCATAGAATGCCTCAACGTCACTGATGGTGTTGTAACGCAATTCCAGCTTCCTTCCTGAATAACCCAGGGGAACCTCAAGCAGTACCGAGTCCAGGCTTACCGTCCTTGCCTTGCTCACCGTACGGTACACCCGTTTCCTGAACAGCCTGGGAAGGTCCGGCGGGGCCGGCCTGACCGCCTCAATCTCGCCCAGGTAGCACTGGATCGGTGACATCCCGATACCGGCGTGGTACCTGCCGTTGTACTCATCAAGATATTCCAGCCAACGCTGGTTCAGCTCATACAGCTCCAGGGGATTGTCCCCCAGGGTGGGCAGGAATTGCATGCGTACCGTGGAAAAATATCTTTCCACCTTCGCCTTCCCTGTTGGTGTGTAGGGCCTTGAGTGTGTGAAATTCACCTCAAGGGCTGCACAGCCGAGCTTTATCCGCTCATCCCTCATGGCCGCACCATTGTCGGTGTGGCACTGGCGGGGCAGTCCCCTTGCATTGAATGCACCCCAGAGACAATCCAGCAGGCTCTCGCTTGTCTCGTCACGGTAGAAACGGGCATAGGGAACAAGCCGGCTCTTGTCGTCTATGATTGCAAACAGCTTGGAAACAACCAGCCTTCGTTCCTTTCCCTGCCCCACATACACCTTCGGGCCCACCATTGCATCCAGGTACCAGACCTGGTTTACATGCTCCATCTCAAGGCGGCGCATGTCCTTGTCGCCGGGGACCTTCCCCTTGGCCCTCTGGTTGCGGAAGATCCGGTAGATGAGGGTCATGTCAACCACCTCCGAGGGCAGGAAGATGCCTTGTTTCTCGGCCATCCTCACCAAGGTGGTGATCTTGCATTCGGGATGTTGCTGGCGGAATACCAGCAGTGCCTGTTCGGTCTCGCTGCTGATTCTCCTGCGGCAGCCCTTGTCCGAACGGTCCTTGGGATACAGGTCCTCGATGTTCCTGTTCCTGCGGTAGGCATTCAGCCAGTTGTAAATCGTCGGCATGCTCACCGTCTTCTTGCCGGAGAACGGTATGTCGTGCTCCCTCTCGCAAATCTGGTTCGCCAGGCGTGTGATGTCCCCATGCTTCAACCGATCGTCGAGCAGAGGGAAGATGAGTCCGAAGCGGAACAGTGCTACCTGTTCCTTTTTGCTTGCATCCATGGGTTGGTACCTCCTGAAAGTTTGGTACCACCAGCCTAGGGGATACCCCTTGGGACATATAGATACAAACGTTGGTGGGCAGGCCGCTGCAAATGGATTCCCATCAATGAGGGATGCCTTTCTTGCACGATGATTACCGATGGAGGGGAGCTTATGCATCCCCCGAGCCTGGCCCTGAGCATGTGAAACACCTTCCCATGGTCGGGGAAGTCCGTATCCACCCTGCTCCTGTGGGAATAACTTCTCCACCATGTCCTCTGCAAGTAGCCGGACACCCCAAGGACCGTGTTGAAATGGTCTTTCTGGAGCTTGTAGTCCAACAGGAGGCAAATGGTCTCGAGACTGAATAACTTGAATGCATGGACCCAGCTGGGCAAAAGGGTGAAAGTCTTCCCACAGCAAGGGCAAAACTTCCGGTGGATCCATACCTGCATACTGCTCAGTGACTGGTCTATGAAATAGCGTTTTCTCCACCCATGACCATGGAGCAGGTGATTACAGAAGATGCAATGGAAGATGCCCAGCATCTTGGATTCTGGGTGTTCCTTGCCGTCAACCACTTGCAATTGAGCCAGTTCAATGGCAATCTCTAAGAGCATTATTGCAACTTGGAGGGGGTCCTACTTTCCACGGGAGGCCCTCTCCTTTTCCTTTATAGGAGAATGTGCAACTAATGTACCATGCTTATGCAGTCCTTGCTAAAGCAATTTGCAATTTTCTGCTTTCTTCCTGATTAGATAATTTGCCACCTAACACAGCTCATCTTTGGTCTTCCCGGAATTTAATAATCATTGAAGAGCAAACTTATAAATGAGAAGTATGAGGAATCATTTGAGATGAATCCTACCTAAGCCTAGTTACAAAAGAGGATGAAACTGGTTATCTAACTATTCTCCTCTAGCAATTTCTCAATAATTTGAATGATATAATTAGCCACAGTGACGTCGTTTTCTCGGATATCAAACCCTTTGTCAAGTTTTAGCTTATTATATGATTGGAAAGCATATGCTATGTCCCTTGTCTGCAAATATTTCTCAAGATCAAATTCATTCTTATTTTTCCGAGTGAATATAGTAAATCTCCAACCATCCAAATCTATCCGTGCGTCGATAGCAATATTCACATTGTCCAGGTATATATCTGTAACCGCAATATCATAAAATTCAGGCAACCTTCTCCACGCCCATTGTTTAATTTTACCTGTCTGGAATCTTTCAAGAATCTGTGAGTTAACAGCTTCAACAACATGACGAAAGTCATCATGGATTTTCTTAAGTCGTGTGTTAATATCATCGATCTCATTAGTATGCTCTTTTACAAAATTGATAAATTCATAGTCCATGGTATTTCCTCTCTTCAGATTTTCTATATTTGTGATGAAGTCAAACAACAATGATAGGTATTTCTGATTAGACCTGATTATGGCTCCTCCCAATCGAGTCTTTATCTCTAAAAATAGGCTCTCATAATCAATGAAAATGTATTTGCTATGGATTGGAGGAATTTTTGTTAGGCTCAACACAAAAGCAAAGATTATCTTTGGCCCGATACTACTTTTTCTCGCTTTAGCATAGTGTTTATAATAGTCTTCCAAATCATTGTAGAGAGATGCATATATCTTATTCTCAATGATAATGATAAATGATTCCGATTCTATAACTAGGTCGATGAAATTACCTCTAACAGTCTTTACCTCGGTCATTACTTCATAATTCAGATCAAGTCCTTCGGATGTTATCCCTCCACAAGAAAGAAGACTTTGTATGAACAAATCCCCCAAACCATGCTCACGCTTATTATCCAAGAAAAATGCCAAGACATTGGAAGCAACCCGTTCATAATGAGGAAATCCACAAATGGAAAAATAATCCTCATCGGTTCTTTCCTCATGCGGTAGTATTTTTGTGTCAGTTAACAGTCCTTCCAAATCAGCTAAGTCTGTCATTTGATTCACTCCTTTATTAATATGATACAGGCAATACAATTCATATTGATTTGAAATATATGGCAAAGATATGTTTGCCCTAACACATCCACGCCTATAAATACTCAGCAAAAACTACATGCACTCATTTTTAGCTAGGCATTTACATATAAAAATACATATTTCAAGTCATCGTTCACGCTTTCCCATATAAGATCGGTCGCTTTCTTTAAGCTTTTACATGTCTTTCATCACTCCTCAATCTCAAGATTCTCTATCTGAGGAGCTGCAATCACCCCATTCTTTAAGTTCTGGACGATGACATGATAGAAGGTAAGAATTTGCTCCTCGTAAGTCTTGATGAATTTTGTTCGACTTTTAAAAATAGCCAGGCCATAGTTCTTTATATAGTTGACCCTTACTTGCTTTATGCTTGCGTCCTTCTCTTTTCCGAGCTCTTTAATTCTATACTCAAACTCATCATAGTCTTGATAATTGAAGGTTGTATCAGGAATACGACCTTTATAGGCTACCTCTAGGGTTATGTCCTTCTCCATGTTTTTGAACTTATCTGGATTCTTCATCGCACATTTCTTCTCCAGCTGATTTTTCACAAATTTCAACTGGCTATAGGTAGTTGCACCTTCAGGGTTCTTAACAACAACCGAAACACAAATGTTCGTACCATGAATATCTGCTTCTACACGTAAGTTTGATACGACATGCTTGATCTTGAACTCCGATTGCAACTTGAGCGTTTTCAACAGAGTTTGTGTTTCGTCAGTAATACGTTCTTGAAGTGTGGAATACTTTTTCTTCTGGGTATCGATTACATATCCCAAATGCTGACTCAGCTTCAAAGCAATATCTCGCTCCTCCTGAATCCAATTCAGAACTGCCCCAGAGCAATATGAGTCATAAGGATTCACAGTATTCTTCAGCAGTCCATCTATTGCTTTTCCCCACGTTTCGGTTGTAGCAGAAAAATCTCTCACTCCAGATTTGTCATGGTCGAAATATTGAGATACTTCATACATAATGGCTCTTTGGTCCTGGTCATCAATATTTGTCTCATTGTCTTCCCAGAGAATCTTCCCCATTGTATTAATATAGTGCCAAGAAAGATGGAAAAGTTTAAAGCCAGACGGAACCTTAATATCAAGCGGTGAATATGTTGAAGATGTTACAAATTGATTGGAAACAGTAACCATCTTATCTATGCCAACTTCTTGGGCTAGTGACATGTAATGCTCGATTTGGTCGCGATCCAATACGGCACTATTACTCTTCATCTCAAAGAATGCCGCATCACTGATCTTGCCAGCTGTTACTACTAGCAATAGTCCATCGACTCTATCCAGTTCTTTCTTCTCTTTATCTATATGATTGTAGTATAGGGGCAAGAAAGGAAAGGCAACCTCTGTGTAGGCATACAGAGAGCCCCCTTTCTTTAAGTCAATCTCTTTGCTTACCATCTCCCTGAATTCCTTTACCAGAGTCATTGTAGATAAGAAAATTGACGCCAAATTCTTTTCGCACCCATTCTTAGTTGTTTCACCGATTGGAATGAGCCGGGCTCTTTGCCCATATATCTGATCCTTTATTTCCGATGTATTTGCTTGAGTACACGAAACGAGTCTATCCTGGAATTCCTTGAATGTGGTCCCAATTAGCTTGTAGTGTTTTGCCATCTTACCCTCCCAATATTCTTACTTAGCATTCGATGTGTCTGTAGTAGAATATTAAATAAGGGTTTCAAGCTAAAAGTTTTAGGACTTAATGTAATTCCTTATTGTGCAGCAGTCCGTATCGGCACATACCCATATCTTTCCGACAGTAGCATTCATTGAACGAACGTCATACTTTGTAAGTATAGCATGATAATTCATACCCATAGATATGATTTTCAAATTCCCGAAGTTTTGCAATTATGAGAGTGGGGAATCTGTCTCGAACGGATCCTCATCCCCTCCACTCATCAGCTTGCCTTTCCATGAATATTCAATGCTGAACAGATCGAATATGAGCCGCTGAGCCTTCATGGGGACTGTGTGCACATCTTTGTATTTCCCCCAGTAGTGAATCTTCGAGTAGGTATCCACTTTATCCAGGCTCTCACGGTGGTTCCAGTATTTCCGCTGTTTCACGGGGATCAGATTGATTCGTTCCTTCATGGCAGTCAGGATGACCAGTGTGAAGAAATTGATGAAAAGCCTGCCTTTCATCACCTGCTCGGTGTGGACTCTCAATCTGTTGCAGTCGATGATGTTCTTCATGTCGTCGAACAGCAGTTCAATGTCATTTCTCTGCCGGTATGCATACAATGCCTCAGCGGGATCCTTCTCGGCATTGGTGTACAGGACCCAGTACCCGCTCTGCCCGTCGATGAACGACTGGACCTCTTCATCCTTGAGAAGCATTGGAATTGCCGATCAGAAAGCCCGAATTGGCCTTACACTGATGCGGTCAAATTTACCCTTAACGGAAGTCCCCCCATTACGGAAATCCTGGTACCATGCGCCAAAAGCATGGAACTCGGAGGAACTCCAGTAA